>JBJTOW010000355.1:0-3701 GCA_046074805.1 Planctomycetota bacterium
CCAGCTCGATTCAGGCGACAGCAATTCAGGCGAGCTCGATTCGGGCAAGATCAGTTCATCCGAGATTAGTTAAGGCGAGGTTAGTTCAGGCGAGATTAGTTCAGGCGAGATCGGGTCAGGCGAGCTCGGCACAGATGTGGAAGCGAGACAGTCGCCCGATGCTCAGGGGCAGCCGAGCGACACGGCGGACCACTCGCCCCAGGGCGAAGCGAACGACCAGTCACCGCCGTCTAACGACAAAACGACTGAAAACCCCGGCGGCGAAACGAGCGACCCTGTGGCATAATCAAGCGGCATGAGCGACTTCGAGCACATCCGCCACAAACCGCCGGCGACATTGGAGCAGCCCCGCGAACTCGTGATCGCGTGCGCTCCGTTTCGCAGCCACGTCAATCTATCCCGAATCGTCCGCACGGCCGGCTGTTGTGGCGTGACGCGAATCGTCGCCTGCGGGCGCCCCAAGCTTGATCCTGAAATTGCTCGGGACGCCGCTCAAGTGGTGCGGTTGGAAACCCATCGCACCCTGCCGCCCGCCCTTCGCGAGCTTCGCGCTGCCGGCTTCCGACTCGTAGGACTCGAACAGACCACGAATTCGGTAAGTCTTTACGATTACCGCTTCGTTCGCCGCACCGCACTGATTGTCGGCAACGAACGCCAGGGCTTAGAAGACGACGTCCTCGCCCTGCTCGACGATGCCGTCGAGATCCCCGTCTACGGCCTTCCCTACAGCTACAACGTCTCGTCCGCCACTGACATGGCACTCTACGAGTACTGCCGACAGTTCCCGCAAGGATGAAGAGCGGGCAGCGGGCAGCGGGCAGCGGGCAGTGGGCAGCGGGCAGCGGGCAGTGGTTGGCAATCAGCGGGCGGTAGGTAGGGGCAAAAACTTGTAGTTCTCCAGGAATTCAGAGAACTCGATTTAATCAACTCTCAGCACTCCCCATTCCGCATTCCGCACTTCCCATTCCGCATTCCGCACTTCCCATTCCGCATTCCCCATGCCGCATTCCGCATTCGCCACTCCGCATTCCCCATTCCGCTTCTATCCAAGCACGGCGGTGATCGCGTCGCACAGTTGTTCCATGTTGCCTTCGGTCATGCCGGCAACGTTGATCCGACCGCCGTTGACGACCACATAGATGCCGTGCTTCGTTCGCAGCTCGTCGACTTGCATCGGGGTGAGTCCCGAGAATGAGAACATGCCGCGTTGGCGGTTGATGAACGAGAAATCGCGTGTCGGCGCCTTCCGCTTCATGGTGTCGACGAACAGTCGCCGCATGCCGCTGATCCGTTGCCGCATCTCGGCGACTTCCGATTCCCACTGGGCTCGGAGGGCCATATCGCCCAGCACCGTCGCGATGATCGCCGCGCCGTGACAGGGGGGATTCGAGTAATTGACGCGGATGCAGACCTTGGCGTGGCTGAGCGCCGCGTCGGCGGCTGCGGCCGTCGGCGCGACCAAAGTCAGCGCCCCGACCCGCTCGTTGTACAGCCCAAAGTTCTTCGAGAACGAACTGCAGACGATCAGTTCCTTGCCGGGCCGAGCGAGTTCCCGAAGGCCGACCGCGTCTTCGTCGATCCCCACGCCGAAACCTTGGTAGGCGAAATCGACGATCGGCAGCAGTCCGCGATCGTGGACGATGTCCGCGATCTGCTGCCACTGTTCGGGCGTCGGATCGATGCCGGTCGGATTGTGGCAGCAGGCGTGCAGGCAGACGGCGTCGCCACGTGGAATCGCCTCCAATGCCGCCGTCAATCCGTCGAAATCGAGCCCCTGACCGGCGGCGTCGATGTAGGTATACGTGTCAACCGCCAAACCGGCGGACGAGAACACGTTGAGGTGATTGTCCCACGTCGGCTTGCTGAACCAGACTTTGCCGACGGGCAGCTTCCGCTTGATCAGGTCGGCGGCGACCCTCAAGGCCCCGGTGCCACCCGGAGTCTGGGCGGTCGTCGCTCGGCCGGACGCCAGGATTTCATGCCCCGCTCCGAACAACAGTTCGCGAACGTACTTGCCGTAGTTCGCCGCCCCTTCGATCGGCAGGTAACTTTTGTTGGTCTCGCTGGCCAGCAAGCGCTGCTCGGCCTCCTTCACGCTGGCGAGGATCGGCGTGCTGCCCTGCGAGTCCTTGTAGACGCCGACGCTCAAGTTGATCTTGCGCGGGTTGGTATCCTTCCGGAAGGCCTCGTTCAGTCCGAGGATCGGATCGGGTGGCGCCATCGACAACGACTCGAACATACGGCGAAAACTCCGGAAAATGGCCGGTTTCCACGGGAACCTAGGCCTGACGCTTTACAGGTGAGACGCGAACAATCATGCTACCTTCACGATCCGGTTCCAGGTAGGCCCCGCTATCCCATCCCACCCCTTAGACATCCGGAAGACCCAACCTATCATGGCTCGCAGGCGGACAGGCGTTTGGCTTATAGGCGCGAAAGGCGGCGTCGCCACCACGGCGATCGTCGGTCTGGTCGCTCTTCGCAAGGGACTGACAGGCGACCCCGGCCTTGTCACCCAGTTGCCGCTCTTCCAGGACTTGGACTTGTTCTCCTGGAAAGACGTCGTGATCGGCGGGCATGAAATCCGGACCGCGACGCTCTACGAGGAAGCGATGAAGCTGCATCGCGAGAGCCGAGCGATCGACGATCAGCTGATCGCGCGCTGCAAATCGGAACTCGACCGCATCGACCGCAATATCGTGCCCGGAACGCTGCTCAACGTCGGCGGAACGAACGATAAGTTCGCCGACGAGCCGCTCCGCAAACGCGTCGAAACGCCCCGCGAGGCGCTCGAACGGATCCAAGCCGATCTGAAAAACTTCCGCGAGTCCCACCAGCTTGATTCGCTGGTTGTCATCAATGTCGCGTCGACCGAGCCGCCGTGCGACGAGAGCCAACTGCCGGCCCGCTGGAAAGACCTGGAAAAGCTGCTCGACAAACCGGCCCGCAAGTGTCCGCTGCCGGCCAGTTCGCTCTACGCTATCGCGGCGCTCGACATGGCCGTGCCGTTCGTGAATTTCACCCCATCGGTCGGTTCCGGCCCGGCGGCGATCTGCGAGCTGGCGTTGGAACGCGGCGTCTGCCACATGGGGCACGACGGCAAGACGGGCGAAACGCTGATGAAGAGCGTCCTGGCCCCGATGTTCGCCGCGCGAAACCTGCCGGTGATGAGCTGGGTGGGGCACAACATTTTCGGCAACATGGACGGCAAGGTGCTCGACGATCCGGCCAACAAAAAGACGAAGGTCCGCAGCAAGGACCGGCTACTGCACCAGATTTTGGGATACAGTCCGCAGACGCTGGTGAGCATCGAGTACATCGAGAGCTTGGGCGACTGGAAAACGGCGTGGGACCACATCCACTTCAAAGGTTTTCTTGGGACGCCGATGGTGTTGACATTCACGTGGCAAGGCTGCGACTCGCTATTGGCCGCCCCGCTGGTGATCGACCTGGCGCGGCTTGTGGAATTCGCTTCGCGCTGCGGCGAAACGGGCCTGTTGACGTTCCTGTCGAGCTTCTTCAAGAGCCCGCTAGGAACGACCGAGCACAACTTTGTTCGTCAATTCCAAGCATTGGAACAGTGGGTCGAACAAGCGAAGGCAGCGGGTAGCTAGGTTCGGGGTTTGAGTTGGCAGTTGTCAGTTGTCAGTCAGTCAGTCAGTCAGTCAGTTAGTTGCCAGTTGCCAGTTGCCAGAGGAGCC
>JBJTOW010000356.1:0-4328 GCA_046074805.1 Planctomycetota bacterium
CTTCCCAGTCCGTCGACTCATCGCTGCGACGGACTGGGAAGTCCGTCGTACGAAGAAGCGGGCCATCGGACGATCCGCGACGGACTGGGATGTCCGTCGTACATAGAGACGGACCGCCGGAAGATCGGCGACGGACTAGGAAGTCCGTCGTACAAAATGAAATGCCCGCATGCTGGGCGCGACGGACTGGGAAGTCCGTCGTAAAGAGAGACATCGCTCACGCCACGACTTCGGAAACGACGCCGTTGCTGTCCGCGAACCGATCCACTCGGACATCCATTTTCTGAGCCATCGTCAGGAGTAGATTGCTGAGTCGCGCGCGGGGATTCACTGGGTTGAAACAGATGGCGTAGTGCTTACCGGGAGTTTCCAAGTCGTAGCGATAACCTTCCGGTTTCCCGGCGGCGTTGTAGTCGACATGGCGGCCGTGCTTCAGTCCCAAAGCGCTACCGCCCGCGAGCAGAATTGGTAGGTTCGCGTTGCCGTGGCTGTGGCCAAACGCCATGCCGCTGCCGTAAAGGCACATGGTTGAATCGAGCAACGGACCGTCGGCGTCCACGGTCTGGCTGAGTCGGTCGAGGAAGTAGGCGAACTGCTGGATGTTGAAGGTGTCGCTCGCCGTCAAATCGGCCATCAACTTGGGATTGCCGTTGTGGTGCGACAGCGAGTGGCGGTCTTGGCGAATGCCGATTTCCGGCACGGCGGGGCCGGTGCCTTCGTTGCCGGTGCTGAATGTCGCCACTCGTGTCATGTCGGTCTGGAAGGCCAACACGATGATGTCGTACATGGTGCGAAGGTACTCGCCGAGCCGTTCGAGGCCGACATCGCGGTTCAACCGCGACTCGGTGCCCGCATCGATTTTGGGACGCGGCGTGTCGAGCCATTTGTCGGCGCGTTCCGTGCGGATTTCCACTTCCCGCACCGCCGTTAGGTACTGCTCCAAACGCCCTCGGTCGGCTTGTCCGAGTTGGCTGCCGAGCGAGTTCGCTTCGTCGAGCACGGTGTCGAGAATGCTGCCCCGGCGTTGCAGTCCCCGTCGTTGTTTGGCGATTCCGCCTTGCGGGTCGGTGAACATTTCGCGGAAGACGACACCCGGGTTGCCTTGGGCCGGCAAGCCGACGCCGTCGGCGTTATACGACAAAGAATGGCCCTGATTACTCATCTCAATCGAAGAGTAGCGGGTGAGCGGCGCCGTGACTTGGGCCATCAACTGATCGACGGATATCGTATTCCGCTCGGACTGGCCGATTTTGGCGCCGGTGAGCCAGATCGAACTGCAACCGTGGTGATTGCCGAGTCCATGGGGATGATGCAGGCCGCTGATCGGCGTGAAGCTGCCACGGTGCTTTTCCAGCGGAGCCAGCGACTTCGAAAGTTGGTAGCCAGGGCCCGCCGCCGTGATTTGGAAGTCCAGCGTGTTGACGCCGTTCGGCAAATAGATGAAGACGCTGCGTTTCGCGCGGCCCTTCGTTTCCGCCGCCCCGAGCGGCCGCATGCAGTCGAGCAGCGGCAAGGCGAGCGACACGCCCAATCCCCGCAGAGCGTGGCGGCGATGGAGCAACCAGCGTTGGGAAAGGAACGGTCCCATAATCAGCGTCTCCTGGAATGTTCGCGAATTGGCCGCGAAAGGCGATGGTTGGCTCTCAGCGGCTTTGACCAAGCTCTATTGGGGCGACTCGTAGATCGCCTTGCCCCACGTGGCGGCCCGTTCAAAGTTCCAACCATGTTCGTCTGGATCGGTCACGTCGATCAACTGACCTTGCCATTTTTTTCCTTCGGCGTCGCTCCAGTGCGTCACGAACATAAAGCCCAATTCATCGCCGCCGCGGGGCGGATCGTCGGCGGCGTTGAGTAGTTTCCAGGGGATCGCGTATTCAAGCGTGTAGCCACGGCCGTCGGCGTCGGCGCGAAAGGCGCCGCGATACCCTTCGGGGTTGACCTTCAATCCATGCATATCCATGCCGTAACGCAAATGCAGGCATGGCAGTTGGCTAGGGGCGTGATACCACATGACCACAAACGCCAGCTTGTCGCTGAGATCTTGCGGGCCGGCGGGCCGGCCTAGCCGCGCGACGACGTTTTCCGCCCGCAGCGGCCATCCAGCTTGCCTGTCGGTGGAAATCCGCAACGCGACCGCGCCGCCCACGCCGTGGCGACTGACGTTTTCCAACGGCGAGATTTTTCCCCGCAGCGGATGCGGGTCGCCGACGTGGGCTCCCACATACAGATGCTCGCGGTCGTACATGACCGCCCCTTCCAAGTAATAATGCTCGGCGTATGGCGGTTCGCAGGCCGCGCGGATTCGATGCGACAGATTCCAATCGGAAAGGTTTCCGTCGATCGTGATTCCGGATGGCGCGGCGGCGACCGTGATCGAGCGGTAGCGGCTGCGATTGTATGGCAACGAGCCACGTCCTTCTGGCGCGTCGGGCCCGGGCAGCAGTTGCACGAACCGTTCGGGCCAAAACGGCACCTCTTCCATCCCATCGTCGAACCGCAACGCGCGCCCCTCGCCGATCGGCTGTTCGGGCTGCCACTGCGATTCGACTTTCGCGCTGGCGGACAGTTCGCCCTCGTAAACCTGCACGAGCGAACAGCCGGTCGGTTGCACCTCGACCCCGTACTCCGTGCCGGCGTCGGCGAGTCGCGACGTGGGCGTATCGACGCGAAAGCTGCCTTCGTCGGGGCCATCCGGCACCGTCACGCGAGCTCGGCCCGTGTTCAACGAAACGTGGCTATCGTCGTGAACGTCCAGCCGCACTGGACCGACGAGCACCGCTTTCGCCCCGGACCGAAACTTGACTTCGACGGTCCCCTCGCGAAGGTCATAGGTGCCGGGCACGAAAGAATCGTCCGCCGGTCCTGCCCCCGGTCCCCACTGCGCGCCCATGTCCCGGGTCACCACCGCGACCGTCGCGGCCGTCGCCACGGAAGCCACCGATGCGGCTTCAGACAAGCGTCTCGCGGCGGTTGAGGCGGCGTTCAAGGCTTTGTTGAGCGGTCCTTCCGAGGGTCTGTCCGCGCGGTGGGTAGGCGAAGCGATCGACAGAGCGATTACGCCCGCGACGGCCCCCGACACGGCTATTGCGACCACCGTGCCCGCGATAATTCGCCGCCGCCAGGGCGAACTCCGCCCATTCGGGGCCAACCGCCCGTCGAAGGCGGCCACCCGTTCCAACGCCGCATCCAGTTCCAAATACTCGCGGAATAACCGCCGCGATGATCGATCATCAACCAGCAGCGTCCGCAATTGCGTCATTTCGTCGGCGGTGGCGAGTCCGTCGGCGTACTTTTGGGTCAACGACAACAGCAGTTCGCGGTCGCTCATGAAATTCCCTCCGCCTCCAACGTCCGGCCTATGCACTCAAGCAACGCCAAGCGGATCCTGTGCAGCAGTTTATAGAGCGACATAGGCGTTTGGCCGCGTTGGGCAGCCAGTTGATGGATCCGGGCCCCCGGCGAGTACGCGGCGAGAACCACATCGCGTTGCCATACCGGCAGTTTTTCCAGGCAGTTTTCCAACGCCGCGCGGCGGGCCTCGCCCCGTGAATCCTCGGCCGCCTCATCGGCCAACGTGCAGAGCAGCGATTCGTCGAAGACGTGCCGATCGCGGGCCCGATCGCGCCAGTAAGCGAGAACCTCGAAACGCGCCACCCCACAGGCCCATTTGCGAAAGTCCCGCTGCTCGTCGAATTCCCCGAACTTTTCCCACAAAATGATCGCCAACTGCTGCATGACTTCGGCGGCGTCCTCGCGCCGCGGCACCAGGGAACGCACAAACCCGTGCACGGCCGCCTCGTGGGCGGTGAAAAGCGGCAAAAATCGCCGATGACGTTGGTCTTCACGCGGCTCCACCCGGGTCTCCTCGGTAACGCTCTCCGCCAAGCCCCAAGATTTGCCGCGCTGGCTGGACCCAAGGCGGACTTTCGGCGCTGAACGCACGTCCAACCCGCCGCGAAGTCGTACGACGGACTTCCAGTCCGTCGCTCTGGAGCGTACGACGCACGTCCAACCCGCTGCCAAGTCGTACGACGGACTTCCAGTCCGTCGAAATCCTCGGCGCAGCCGCTTCGCACCGCCACGACGGACCAGGAAGTCCGTCGCACGGCAAAAACGCGCAACTGCAACAGCCTCGCCCAAAACTATTCACCAGCGGGGCGTGTTTTCGCCTCGGTCGGGATCCGTGAACTGTCCGCCGCGGCGGCGCTGGGCCGCAAACTGGATGGCAAACTGGAAGTTGAAGCGTCTTCGCCCGCCATCGGCAGCGGTTCTCGCACTACCGGTTGGGGCGGCGGTGGCCACCCCTCGACGACCCCCGTGCGTTGCTG
>JBJTOW010000357.1:0-2827 GCA_046074805.1 Planctomycetota bacterium
CCAAAATGTCGCGGACGCCGACTCGCAGGTGAAGCGAACTCTTGAAGCTCTGCAAAATCGGATCGAGATCTTCGGCCCCTCCGCATAATTCGTCGAGCGTTCGCTGCATCGCTTCCAGGCTGGGCAGCTTATCGAGCATCAACGAATCGAGCAGCTCGTCGATCATCCCCGGCTGGCTGGTGAGAATGTTCGAAAGATAGGGGCTCGTCGCGCACAGGTGGACGTACAACCGCAGCGATGGTGGGTTGAAACTGAACAGTTCCCAGAGCACTGCTTTGCCGCCCAGCGAATCGCTCACCCGGCTCAGTTCGATCAAGGTCGCGTCGGGATCGGGCGTGGCGGCGATCGCGCGCAGCAGCGACGGCGCGATGGCGGCCAGGAAGTGGCGGCATCGGCGCGTCGACAGGAACGAAATCCGCTCCGTCGCCAGATCGGTGAGATGCTGGTAAGCGGCCGCGCAATCGCGGAATCCGTAGCGCGAGAGCGTGGACCGCACGATCGCTTCGCTCGGGTCGGGATCGAGCACGAGGTCGATTTCCGGCGAACTCGCTTCCTCATCCGGGAAGGCTGTGTGCAACAGGAAATTGAGGATGCGGCGATTGACGGCCGTCTTTTCCTGATAGTCCTGTTTGAATCCGTCGAGGGCCGAGCGTTCCGGCGAGTCGGCGTAGCCGACGCGAATCGCCAGCTTCCGCAACTCGGCCGGATCGTCCGGCAGCGTGTGCGTTTGCAGATCGAACATGATCTGCAGGCGATGCTCGATCCGCCGCAGCAGTTCGTAGTTTTCCGCCAGCAACATGCTCTCTTGATGCGTCAGGCAGCCAGCTTCTTGCAGGCGGGAAAGCGCCTCCAGCGTGTTGCCGACGCGCAGACTGGGCGTGTTCCCGCCGTGCAGGAGCTGAAGGAATTGAATCACGTACTCGATGTCGCGAATGCCGCCACGGCCCGTCTTCACATTCCGAGTCTCGCCGCCTTCGCGGACCGCCCGCTGCTCGATCCGCCGCTTGAGCGCCTGAATGCCGGTGATGTCGGCGCGGTTGAGATACTTGCGATAGATCCACGGTTCAAGCCGCGAAAGGAATTCGGCGCCAAGCTGATTGCTGCCGGCGGCGACCCGCGCTTTGACGAACGCCTGCCGCTCCCAGGTGCGGCCTGAGTTCTCGTAGTAACGCAGAGCCGGCTCGAGTCCGATGACGGGCGGCCCCTGCTTGCCCTCCGGACGCAGTCGCAGGTCAACGCGAAAACACATGCCGAGGTCGGTCTTTTCGCCCAGAAGTCGAATGATCTGATGCGCGAGCCGCTGGAAGAATTCGTCGCTGCTGGTGCGTCGCGGGCCTTCAGTTTCGCCGCCGCTGCCGCTGTCACTGAGAAACACCAAGTCGATATCGCTGGAATAATTCAGTTCACAGCCACCCAGCTTGCCGAGCGCGATGATCGCGAAGCGGGCTGGTTGGCCGTCGGCCCGGAGCGGTCGGCCGCGTTGACCGGCGAGCTTTCGCCATGCGGCCTGGAACGCCGCTTCGCACAACGCGTCGGCCAAGAAAGAAATCTGCCGGGTCACTGTCTCGATGCTCTGCCGCCGCACGATGTCGCCAAACGCGATTCGCAGCGTCTCGCGATGCCGATATCGACGCAACGCCGTCATCACGGCCGACTCGTCGTCCAACGCGGCGACTTCGGCGAGGATCTCCTGCAACAGCATTTCGCGGGAAACCGGCAATCCGTCTGTCAGCCGCACAAGATCGAACGACTCGGGGTCGTTGATCAACAAGTTGCCCAGATACTGGCTCGTGGAAAAGATCCGCAACAACGTGGGCAAGGCGTCGGGATCGCGTTCAAAGAGCGAGCCGAGCGAGAGTGGACTGCGGGCGGCGGCGACAAACCGCTCTAAGTAGGTCAAGACGAGGTCGGGATCCGCGAGCTGCCCGATGATCGCTTCGCATTGCGTGGCGAGCGTCGCCAGCAGATCCAGCGTCAAACCGGATTCCGCGAGCCGTAAGAGATCGCGGTGCGCCGCGGCCGGATCATGGAAGCCGAGCTGCCGCAACCACGGAGTGGCCAACGCAGGTTGGTCAAGGTAGGCCACGAGCCGCGGGATATCCACTGTCGCCTCCATCCGGATTGTCGCGCGCGTCGATCGCGGAACGAAAACAGCCCACCGTCGCCTTCGATTCGGTGGGCTGGAATTTGCTCGCGGGCCGCACGGACATCGGGCGACGTGTTCGCCAAAAACGTGAACTAGTCGAGGAAGCCGACCAGTTCCTGGCTGCGGCTCGGCTGCTGCAGCTTTCGCACCGCCTTGGCTTCAATCTGCCTGATCCGTTCGCGCGTCACTTTGAAAATGTGGCCGACTTCTTCCAGCGTGTAACTGTAGCCGTCGCCGAGACCGTAGCGGAGTTTGATGATTTCGCGCTCGCGGTAGCTTAACGTCTTCAACACGCGGTTGATCCGGGACCGCAGCATTTCCTGCGAGGCTCCGGTGGCGGGGCTTTCCGCAGCGCCGTCCGGAAGCAAATCGCCGAACTGACTGTCTTCGCTGTTGCCCACGGGACGATCGAGGCTGATCGGGTAGCGGCTCATCGCGAGCACCCGTCGCGCCTCGTCCACCGTTGTCTTCGCCTTCTTGGCGACTTCTTCGAGCGACGGTTCGCGACCGAGTTCCTGGACGAGTTGCCGCGAGACGTTCCGCACGCGGGACATGGTCTCTACCATGTGGACCGGAATGCGGATCGTGCGGCTTTGATCGGCCACGGCGCGGGTGATCGCTTGGCGAATCCACCACGTCGCGTAGGTGCAGAATTTGAAGCCGCGACGGTACTCGAATTTG
>JBJTOW010000358.1:0-33472 GCA_046074805.1 Planctomycetota bacterium
CCTTGACCAACCCCAACAGGATGTGCTCGGTGCCGATGTACTCGTGATTGAACCGCTGGGCTTCCTGGTTCGCCAGCTGCATCACCTTCCGCGCCCTGTCCGTAAACCGCTCGTACATTTCTCCCCCAATTCTTTCGCGGCGACCGCCCGGAGGAGAATTCCGCCCGGCCTTCACCGCGATCAGCAGATGTGTCGTGTCGCTGTCCGAATCCTAGGTGTCGAAACCTGTTTCGTCGAAAAAATCTTCAAGCTCGTGGAAATCCGCCAGACGAGCCAACGTAGGCTGTCCCCTTGTCGTGCGGCTAGCCCGTTGTGACCCGGCTAGCCCGTTGTCACCCGGCTAGCCCGTTGTCAGACGCTGGCTCATCGACCGCCGACTTTTGCAATCGCTTCAAACTCTCCCATTCGCGGTGGAATTCGAGCGACCAGCGTTCCGCTCCACTCAACCTCGCGAACTCCTCCAGTTGCACTTTGGCGTCCGTCAACCGGCCCATGCGTCGCAATAACGTCGCCAAGAGCAACCGCGACTCGATGTCGTCGGGACGCATTTCGAGCAACGGTCGCAACTGCGATTCGGCTTCCGGCCAGTGGCCTTTCAAGTAAGCTTCTTGAGCGGCGGCGAACCGGCGATCGCAATCTTCCTTTTTTGGCAGCCTCGCTATCCCCGTTCGCCACCTGTGCGAATTCCGCGCCGAAACGAGCCAAAACAATCCGCACGCGGCCCATAAAACGCCCATTTCAAAGCGGTTACCGCTTCCCAGGGTGTCGAACGTAGCCAGCAACGCGGCATTGAGCATAACCGAGAAAAGGAACGCGGTGGCAAGCCCACGCCACTGTCCGGCCATCCATAGACGCGGCATTCCCGGCCACGCTAGCATCCAGAGCCCCGGCAGTCGAACTAGATCGGCGGTCGCCAGGACACCAGCAGAGGGCGAGTTGCCGATGACGCGCGTCCCAACGGCCGCGGTCAACTCTCGCGAGTTACCATGCGATTGGTCCGACTTGTCACCCGCCGCTGCCATCACTCCCTCGATTCCGCCGCCCGACCGCTCCGAATCGATGGGCCAATCCCCCTCGACCAATAGCGATATGCTCCCGCCGGAAGCGACGGAAAAACGATGTCGCCTTCGAGCGGAAAAGATTCCTTCCACGTCAAGCGGATTCTATCCAGCAATGCCCATGGCGACAAGGCAACTAAATAGCTGGCTTGGCTTTGCGACGCGCGGACGTGCGGCAGGTCATGGCCCGCAGAAACTTGAATATTTTTCCCGGCCCGCTGTCGGGAGGCGATTCGTTTTGGACCTATTCCCTGAGGAACAAGCCGCAAACGGATGCGGCCCGAGTCCGACCCCGGTTTTCACTTGCCTCAAGGAACTCAGCCGTGAAAAAGCTCATTCTCTCGCTTGCCGCACTCGCCTCGTTGGGATTGGGAGTTTCCACAACGATGGCCAATGACCTGTTCCGCTGGACGCCGTCCCGCATTCCCAGTTCACCGTCCCGCACGGTCTATCGACCGGACTACCGCGCAGATCTGCGATTCTCGGGCTTCGAGTATCGCACCGGCGGGCCGAATGGCGGAATAACTCTACGATTTGGCGGAAGCACTCCCGTTCCGCACCACCACGGGCACTCCACCTGCCGCCCATGCGGGTGCCCACACTCGCACACGCACTGCCATCATTCGCGGGATTACGACCGTCACTCGCCTCGCGACTATCGCGACTATCGCGACTATCGCGATCACCGCGACTATCGCGGTTGGTGAATGGATCGGGACGGATGCGGCAACTTGAACCTCACGGAGAGCGGGTCAGCGGCCGCCGAGTTCGCTGACCCGAGTGAACTCCTGTCCCGTCACAACGCCATCGCCGTCCGCGTCCAGGAATCGAAAATGTCGCTCGAGGAGCGCAGGGTTGTTCCGGTAGCGAGCCACCTCATTGAAAGCCTGTCGCGCCTCGTCCAACGTCATCCGGCCATCGCGGTTCGCGTCCGCCTTCGCGAACCGCGAGTCGACCGCCACACCTCGAAACGCCTCCGCGATTCGCTGACCGACCGTTTTGGGCTTATCGTCCGCGTCAGTCCCGCCCGCCGCTAGTCCGCCAGCCTTCAATCTGCCAGCCTTCGATCCGGATGCCGCGTTTCCCGAATCGTTCTTGGGTTCCTCGCGGCTTGATGCGTCAGCCGACGAAGGTTTGCCCGGAACGTAATACTCAATGTAGCCCAGCAACATTTCGTCAAACGTTTGCGGGCCCCATCGCACGGTTCGCTCGGGATCCGGATTCGCCGGATTGCCGGCACTGTTGTCGAACCAGCCCGTGACTTGTAAAGTCGTCCCAGCGGTCGCCGCGTAGGGCTCGGCGAGCCGGTACTGCAACTGCCAATTGAAGTCGTAGCGAGGTATATCCAGCAGAACTTCCACTTGGCCGTCGGACCGTGTCGCTTCATAGCGAAACGCCTTTCCTCGCAGATGCATATGCGGCATGAACGCCAACACGATCGCGTCGCGCGGCACGCGCAGCGATGCCTGTTCCGCGTGATCCGACGCGCCCGGCGGAATCCGTATCCGGGTGTTCGCGATGCCAACCGTTTCCACCACATGCCGCGGTGGATCCTTTGTGAACCGTAGGGCGAGTTCCGTTCGATCCTCGGTCGCTTGGCCATTGGGCGTGTAATGCATTTGAAAAAGAAGCCTTGATCCCTTCGGCAGCTTCTTCGCGAATCCCGTCGGATAAACCTGGCTACTATTCCCTGGAACATACGCGGCGAAAAAGCCACTTCGCTCGTCGGGCTCCGCCCCACCCCGCCGACCATTTCCGTCCAGCACGAACACCAACACGTGATGCACGACCTCGCGCCGCGTTGGTCGAACCTCGAAAGCTTCCACCCATCGATCGTCCGTCAAGCCAGTCTCGACCACCAGATGCTGATACGGCATGGTGCCCTCGGCCTTGATGGGAACCGACTTCGGCAAACGCACCACCAAGTCCGGCTTGCCGATTTTCCATTCGCCGGGAACAGCCAGGGGGATAGGAGCGTCCGCCGAGTCCCCTTCCGGCAATCCATGGCCCAGCCAGGCGAGCAAGTCGTCGCGGTCGGCGGCGGAGAGCGAACGGTCGTTCAGCCAGCGAGCGGCGCCATGACTCTCCCGGGCGAACCATGGCGGCATACGCTGTTGTTGCACCACTTGCTGGATCATCGCTTTGTGAGCCGACACCTGTTCCAGCGTTTCCAAAGCGAAGGGGGCCAATCCTCCCGTCCGATGGCACTCGACGCAGTTTCTTTGCAAGATCCGCGAGATGCGATTGTGGTATGTCCATGGCCCCGGTGATCGCCACGTTTCCTGGTTCAACTCAAGAACACAACCGGGAGCGGCCGTCGCCTCAATCGCAGGCCGAACACCGCCGAGCATCGCTTCCAGCGCGTCGGCCAAGTACCGATTACGGGCCGAGTCCCGGGCGTAGTCGAGTCCGTATTGGTCGTCCACGGCGCCGTGATAGCGAACTGTCCCCGCGGCATCGATCAGCACCGTATCGGTCGTCGTCGCCGCGCCCACCAATTGAGCGATTGCGGGCGATTTGTCCCGAACACATGACAGCCGCGGTGCGACGGCCGCCAGCAGTTCACGCAGCGGATCGACCGCTTTCCCAGGCAAGGACGTCTTGTTGTCCAGCGGCGGTTCAGCGGCCGCCACCAACAAAAAGCGCACCCCGCGCTGTTCATAGGTGTCGGCCAACCGGGCCAGCACGGGCAAATACTTGCGGCTGAGCGGACAGGTCGAACTGGTCATCGCCACGACGATACCTTTGGCGGGAGGCCCAAAGCGGCCTTCGTCGCCTTCGAGATCCCGCCAAGCTGGCAGCACAACTCTACGCCCAACGCCATGATCGCCGGGCCGCAGAATTTTAGGCGTCGCCGCAAGATCGGCCGCGTCGCTGGGGCTTGGCGCGCTACCAGCCAACGCCACGCCGACCGTCAAAATCCAAGACGCCATCGAGCGCGAAGCACATATTCGACGAAAATCGATCTTGGATTGGCAACGCATAATCGACCTTATCGTGGCGAATAGGGGAACTCGGGAAGTTGCTGTAGGTAGGCGGGGCAAACGCCCTTCAGCCAGATGTAGTTGTGATCGATTCGTTTCGCTGAAACAACGCGGACGAAGATGAGGCCAAAGATGGCGAACGCCAATGTTCCGAAAATGCCTCCGAATATTAGAGGCAAGAAGGCGGGAGACGTGTTCGCGTCGAATTGGAACGCGGCGATAAACGCGGCGACCGAGCCCAATCCACCGAGCCACGAAACCCAGATCACCGTTCGCCGCCAAGCTAAGCCTTCAGGGCCCAAGCCAATTTCGATCTTTGCCCGATGACCCAGGATGTTCGCGAGCACAACGTAAATAATAAGGTTCAGTAGCAGACTCAAGTAAATCGCGGGGTGATGCCAAAAAAGCTTTTGCGTTAACCGAGTGGAGGTTGGCTCATTGGTCTTCACGCAGCGATCTGGCAGCCGCGCCATCCGATGCATCACCAGCAAGTTGCCTTGCCGCCAAACACCACCCTCGTACGGGTTGCCAGCGGAATTGGGGAAAACGGCACCGGCCGGATTCAACGGTGCCTGATAGGGATTGGCGTTAGCGTCACTGAACGGGTTTTGCGACATTGTCTAGGAGATCCTGACCTCGAGGTGCGTGCGAAAAGATAGGGCGGGCCTGCTACGAAATCGCCTCGCGAATCAACGGAGCGTCTTCGACGATCAACTTCACGGGGCGATTCGCTGGCGTGTGGATTACTGTGTCCGGATCGATTCCCAGGAGGTGGTAAAGCGTGCGGCCGAAGCTCTCGACCTTGTGGAATCCCGAGACAACTTGCTCACCCTTGGCGTCCGTCGCCCCAACCACACAACCACGATTGAAGCCGCCCCCGGCAGCCAATACAAACTGCGCGTAGTCCCAATGGTCGCGGCCAGCGCCGGATTCTTTCGGTTTATCAATCTTCGGCTTTCTCCCCATCTCTCCCAACGCCAACACCAAAGTCGAATCAAGCAACCCGCGTTCGTCCAGATCGTCGAGCAAGGACGCCAAACCAAGGTCGAACATCGGTATCTGCTGCCGGCCGGCGGTGAAGTTATCGCCATGCCAATCCCAATATCCAAGGTTGAAGTGAACCACTGGCACTCCCGCCTCGATCAATCGCCGCGCCAGCAGGAAATGCAGGGGATCGCCAATCGGGTAACGCGCCTTGGCCGGTTTGTTCCGCGTGAACCGCTCGACGGACGCCGTCGGCTCCTTCGAGAGATCGAGCGCTTCCCTGAGCTTTGGGGAACGCAACAGATTGAAGGCCGTGTGCTGGTATTGATCCAAGCCGGCGATTTGCGCGTCGCGGGCATCGTCGCGTCGCAGGCGTTGGTCGAGCAACCGTAGCAGATTGACGTTCCGCTCTAGCACCGGGATGTCCAATTGGGGCGTGAGCATCCGCGTCACCGCGTCTTTATCCTTGAGCGGTTGCATCACGAACGGCGCGTGAGCCGACCCGAGAAAACTACGGGCCAAAGCGTTGTGCGTATGCACATCGATTTCGTCAAGCACGACGAAGGAAGGCAAGTCCACCGGCCCCGGCCGCAGGCGATTGACCACGCTTCCGACCATCGGGTATTCGTCGCTTCCCGTCGTCAGCCGTGGGTTGCCTGTCAGCCAATACAGTGGAGCTTGACTGTGATCGCCCGGTTTATTCAGCGTCGTCACCGATCGAATCACGGTGTACTTGTCGGCTCGTTTCGCCAACTCGGGCAAAAGTTCTCCGACCTGTAATCCCGGCACCTTGCTGGCGATGGGCTGGAAGACGCCGCGGTATTCTTCCGACGCGTCCGGCTTCATGTCGAACATATCCAAGTGCGGCGGGCCTCCGCCGAGCCAGCACACGATCATCCGTTTCGCTTGCCCTCGGCGGCCAACGGCGGCGTCGGAGCCGGAAGTAGCGGCGCCGGCGTTCGCGCGGAGCAGGTCCATCGTTCCGATACCGCACAGTCCCAGACCGCCGATGCTGAGGAAATCGCGTCGTCGCATACCGCCCTGCCCTTCCGATTAATGCTGCAAAACGAATTCCCGCGTGTTCAACAATCCCCACAATACACCGTGCCAACCATCGGCTGGTGTGGTGGCCGCTGCAACGAACTCCAAGCACCCAGTCCGCTCTTCCGCCGACGGAAACCGGCTCAACACAGCCAAAAACAGCTCGTCGAGCCGTTCGCTGTTGTCCAAGTCGACAGCCAGCAATCGAGCCACTCGTCCGTCCGCCGCCTTTATCTTTTCCCAAATACGCGGATGGTTGGCCAACGCCAGCAACTGAAAAATGGAACTTTCCCCGTCCCGCTCACAATCGCACTGCACGGCCGCGTTCCGCGCGGGACGTCCAAACATTTCCAACGCTTGCGAAACAAACATGTTGCGGGGGGCGAAGGGAACTTGAACGGTCGTCGACCTTGGCGGCCAGTGGTGGTATTTCATGTCCATGTCTTCATCGACGCCAGTGGCCGCGTTCAGCGCATCCAGCAAGACTTCCGCCGGTAATCGCCGCAAGGGAAAGGCGGCGTAATAGGAAGCGTCCGCGACCGTCGCCGAGGCTTGTCGATACGCCTGGCTGCCCGCGATCCGGCGATGCAGCACGCGCAAGTCATAGCCACTGGCGACGAATCGCTCGCACAGATCACGCAGCAGAACTTCATGCGAGGCCGCGTTGAAGGCGGACAGATTGTCCGGTGGATCGATGAGCCCACGGCCGAAGTAGTGGGCCCAGACTCGATTGACGATCGCGCGAACGAAAAATGGGTTGTCGCGACGCCGCATCCAGTTCACAACCGCCGCCCGCGGGTCTTCCATCGCCGCAACTTCTGTTGGCTGGGATTCGCCAAGCAAGCGGAAAACGGACGACTCGCGAGTTCCCAATGTGCTCGAAACTTTCGCTGGTTTTCCACTGGGTAACAGTCGGCATTCGGCCTGAAGCAGACGCCGGGCCGCCTCGGGCAGGTACTTCGCCCGCCGTTCGATCTCCGCCGTTTCCACGCGATAAGCTTCCGCCCGATCCCAAATCTCCTGGGCGGCTTTAAGCTTGTTACGGGCGGCGTTTAATTCGGCCGAGTCTTTTGGAATGGTGTCGGCCGTGGTTTCTGGCTGACTGGTTTCTGGCTGGCTGGTTCCTGGGCCATTTTCCGGCTTGCCCCGCGCGGCTTTGGCGGCCGCCTCGAGCCGAACAATGTCCCGTTTGGCCTGGTCGATTGCCGCTCTCGCCTTCTTACCATCGTCCTCCAAACGCTTCCCGTCGCCTTCCCGGCGCTGCTTGACTTGGCTTTCGAGCCGTTTCGCTTCCTCATTCCAACGTTTGAAGTGCGAGGCTGCGTCCTCGAACCGTTTTTCGTTCTCTCCCTGGAAGCCAACCGTTCGCACCCGCATGAAAAAATTGGCGAAGTCGAGTAGATCGTCTTGCTGCCACAGATCATGCGGATGCCGATGGCACTGTGCGCATTCCAGACGCAAGCCGAGAAACGCATGGGCAACCTGCATCGCGCCCGACACGCCGTCCGATCCACGACGCTGCCAGTACAAATCAAGCGTTCGGCGATTGGCGTACAGATCCAAGTCGGGACGCCCCGGCGCGTATCCCCGGAACATCGCCTCCACCTCGTCAGCGTAAGCGTCCATGGATCGCCCCTCGCGGCTCGTCGCCAACAAAATGCGTTCCACAAGTTGGTCATAAGGCGTGTTTTCCCGCAGCCTTGCCCTCAGCCAAGCTTGCATTCGCGGGGCGTCGTGCTCCTTGGACAACGCGTCGGCATAGACGCCAAAATCGGCCGCTTTGAGCAAATCGCAGAATTTCATCGCCCACAGATCGGCATGAGCGGGACTCGCCAACTGGCGGTCTATCCAACGCTGATGGCGATCAGGCAGAGTATCGGCGAGGAAGTCTCGGGCCTCCTCCGGCGTCGGCAAAGCGCCCGTCAAGTCAAGCGTGGCTCGCCGCAGGAAAGTCGCGTCATCGCATTCAGGGGATGGCCGCAGATTCAAACCACGGAGTTTTTCCACCAGATGCACATCGAGCACGTCGCGGGGCTTCGTCTCGGGAAAAGGCGAAGCGTCGTCGTACGGCACTAGCACCGTGGCGATGGCTGGTTGGGCTCGATAGCGGACCATCAACCGACCTTCGCCCGGCGCGAGCACTTCGACTGACCCGCTCGAGTGGACGGAAGCCACGGACGGAGTCAACGATTGGAAGGAACAGTAGCCGGTTACATCCTCGCGGGAGCCATCCTGAAATTCCGCTTCCACCCGCAATTCATAGCGTTCCGATACCCGGCCAGTCCTCTGGGCTGGGGAAACCCGCAATTGGATGACACGTGATGCGTCGCGGTCGTCCCGTGGCATTCCGGCCGCAATCCACTTACGCAGCGACTCGTAGTCAGCGTCACCACGAACGAGTCGTCGTCCTCCGCCATGCCCCGCCAAGCCTAACGCCTTTCGCAGGAGCAAACTGTCTGGCGCCGCGAAGGGGTCGACACGTCGTCCAAAATCGCCACGCACCAGTTGGTGCCAATCGGCGTCAGGGTCGGCGCTGAACATCGTCAGCCGAAAGCCCGCCTTACCCTGGACGGCGCCATGGCAGGTTCCGCCATTGCAACCAAGTTTCCCGAACAAAGCGACAACGTGCCGTTGGAACGAGACGGAGGGAATGGATGGGTTTGGCTGAGCCCTCGCGACATCGCCAAGGAAAACCACAAAACTCGCAACAAGCGTCGCCAACGCCGTCGCCCGAAGCCAGGAGAAAGACCACGTTAGCGGCCCACGAATCGACAAGCTTTCCAGACAACGGCGGAGATTCATAGGCGCATTTCAAGAATCGAGCGTCGGGCTCCAGCGTGGCAGTCGCGACTGAGCGAGAACCGTCTCGAGAGGATCGGCAGATTCATTGCCTGAACTAGCCTTAGGAGCGACGACGCCCGTGTTCGACGCCGTTTTACGCGCTCTCCGGACCAGCCAGTAGAAATAGGTGCTCAATCCGCCAAGCACCAGGAACGGCAAGGACAGCATCAAAATGATGCTCCAGAAGTAGCCCTGAACGATTCCCATGGCGGTCGGATCGTTTTGCGATAGCGAATCCTTGCAGTTCGGGCACGCCAACAGCGGGTCTACCAAACCGAACAAAAACACCCCGAACGCCAACATCAAGACAAAATCCCACCAACGAATCGCCGGCCTAGGAGCCAACACTCCATGCGCCCACACTCCATGCGCCCACACTCCAAACATCCGCGGTTCACTCGCCGGTTGATCTTGGGTAGTTCGGCTGTCAGCGACTCGACAACAAGCCTCCGCAGTGCGAATCGTCGATGGTACGCGAAGCGTCGTTCGATTCATGGGGAGATCTACCTCGGGGGAAACAACTGGTACAGCATAATGTATACGACAACGCCCGTGACCGAAACGTACAACCAGATTGGAAAGGTCCAGCGCGCCAGGCGACGATGCGCCGACCGTAGCCCCTTCAATCCAAGGTAAATCGTCGCCACCGCCAAAATGGGCACTGCCATAGCCAGCAGAATATGCGAGATCAAGATGGCGAAGTAAAAATAGCGGACCAGCGCCGGGGGGTAGGCTGGAAACGGAGTGCTCGCACCATTCCGCACGCCGAAGTGATAGAGCAAGTAGCTGCCAAGAAACAGTGTGGAAACCGCGAACGCCGACATCATGACCTGGCGATGAGCCGTCTCGCGCCGCTGGCGAATCAACCACCATCCCACCAGAAGTAAAACGGTCGCCAGGGCGTTCAACGAAGCGTTAAGATGCGGAAGAATGTACTGCAATTTGTCCATCGCCCAATTCCTTACGCTTCCCCGCCACCCCACAGCCAACTACTCCGCTACCTTGTGACCTCACCGCTCCATCCCCTTATTCGCCCTCCCCAACACGAACCCCTGAAGCCCACTGCCCACTGCCCCACTGCCCACTGCCCCACTATTCTTCCGCCGCTGCTTGGGCCGCTTCTCGCGCCGCTGCCGCCGCGGCGCCCTTCTTTTTCTCCGCGTCGGCCGCCTTGCCAGCCGCTTCGGACGTGGTTTCCGCGAGCAGTTCATCCAACAACAATCGCATTTTGGCGAGTTCCTCGGTTTTCTTCCAATCGAACTTGCCGCGTTGCTGGCCCGCACGGTCGTAAACGAGGAACGTTTCGATGTGCGTTTGTTCGTCGAGCGCCACTCGGTAGACTTCGGCCCCAATCCGTCGCAAATACTTCATTTCGCCCGTCAGAAACAACCACTGCTTCGGATCGGCTTGGAACTTTTTCGCGTAGGCGGACAAAGCGGTCGGCGAATCGCGTTTGGGATCGCAGGTAATACTGAGGAATTTCACTCCTCGTTGAGCGTAGGTGCTCTGGATCGTTTCCAATTGGCGATTCTGCCGCTCGCATGGCCCCGGACATGAAGCGAAAAAGAAACTGACAACGTGGACTTCCCCCGCCAATTCCTTGGAATCGAAATCGCGGCCGCTACGCTCGGTGAGCTTGTAGTCGGAGATCCAGTCTGTTTGCGCCCAGGCGGGGTCGACTTTCGCGCCGACGACCTGCGCTTCCGCTGGCCGCCGCGACGACTTCAGGTACGGAGCACTCACCAGGGCCAGCACACCGGCCGCGACCAATACTCCCGCTAAGCCAATCGCCGCCGTCCTTTTCATTGCCAATCTCCGGCCGTCCGTGTTTTCCCGACGCCAATCGCGAGCAACGTCAACGCCGCCGCGAACACAACCGCTACTAGCCAGCACCAAGGCTGGGCGGGCTGAAAGTATCCTAGCGGCAAGTCGACGCCCGACCATGCCCGCCGCGTGCCAGCCACGCAATAAGTGAGTGGATTAATCCGCATGATGGCGTGTAAGGCGATCTGCGACCAGGAAGCCTGCTCGTTCCAGGCCGGCATTGGGAAGAATGCCCCGGATAGCAACCACATCGGCATCAAAAGCAAGTTCATGACCGCATGGAAACCTTGCGTCGAATCAAGCCTCCAGGCGAGGACGAATCCCAGCCCTGTCATGCCCACCGCCGTCAACGCCAACAGACCAAGCATTTGCGTCCAATCGAGCCAATTCGACGGCGCGTCGATCAACGCGCCCAGAGCGAGCATGAACGACGCCTGCAACATCGCAATGGCGGATGCGCCCAGGAGCTTCCCCAGAACCATCGACCAGCGGCCAGCTGGACCCACCAACACCGACTGAAGAAATCCCTCGCGCCTGTCCTCGATGATCGAGATGGTCGAGAAGATCGCCGTGAAGAGCAAGGTGAGCATCACCGTGCCTGGGAAGTAGTACTCGAGAAACGTTTGGTCCGAATCCGGCGTCATTCGAAACGACTGCCGCAATCCCGCGCCGAACAACAACCAGAACAAGAGTGGCTGGCCAATGGCCCCGATTACGCGATGCCGCTGGCGAAAAAAACGCACTAACTCGCGCCACGCCAGCATTCGAACCACCAGCCAGGGACGAACCGGCGTCATGAGCCGACTCCTTCCCGCGCTAAACGGTGGCCCGTTAGGGCCAGAAAGACATCTTCCAGTGTCGGCTTACCGACCGTGATGGATCGGACATCCGTTGGAAATCGCTCGAGAATCCTGCCAACCCACACGCTGCCCGCAGCGGCCTCGAATCGAACACCACCTTCGACGGCACGGACGATCAATTGAAATTCTTCCCGCAATCGCTCGGCCATACTTTTCGAATCGCGACACTTCAGTTCCACCGTGTCGCCTCCTAAAGTGGCTCGCAAGGCATCGGGTGAATCGAGTGCCACCAACCGGCCCTCGTGCAACAACGCCAAGCGGTCGGCACGCTCGGCCTCCTCGAGCAAATGCGTGGTGAAAACGATCGTCACTCCAGCAGTTGCTTGCAGCCGACGTAAGCCTTCCCAGAGGTCGACGCGTGCTCCCGGATCGAGTCCGGTGCTCGGTTCGTCCAGCAAAAGCAAAGATGGCCTGTGGAGTACCGCCTTCGCTAACTCAACTCGCCGACGTAAACCGCCGGAAAGAGTTTCCACACGGTCGCCAGCACGTTCAGCCAACCCGGCATCCGCCAAGGCCCGCTCACGCGCCTCACGCAGCGCTGGCCCCGACATTCCGTACAACGCACCCGCGCACTCGATGTTCTCAGCGACCGAAAGTTTTCTATCTAAACTGGGTGACTGGAAGACAACACCCAGCCGGCGACGTATCTCGGGAACCTGCCGCGACAAATCGAATCCCAGTAAAGACACCGAGCCGGATTGGAGCGGGACGAGGGTCGAAAGCAAGCGAAACAAAGTCGACTTGCCGCCGCCATTAGGTCCTAAAAATCCAAAAATCTCGCCCGCTCGGACAGAGAAATCAAGCGAGTCCAGAGCAAGCCGCTCGCCATAGCGGAATGAGACGCCGCGCTGCTCAAAAGCCGACGCAGCATCGCTCATGTGGAATCGGCCTTCGCGGCCGCATCGCCCACGCCCGCGGGAGTCGCGCCTTTCGAGGCTTCTTCCGAGGTCGCTTCACCGTTGCCTGCGGACGCCCCGCCCGTTGAATCGCCAGAAGCTTCCGCTGTGGGCTCCACCTCGGCATCTTCGTAATCCGAAGCGTACAGCGACCGTTCCTCCGCGTAGTATCGAGTTCGCTGACCGACATCAGGGACCAACGCGACAACTAAAAACACCGACATCAGCGACGCGGGGATCGTCAATACGTACTTCCAATTCGCTTCCCAAATCAAGTGCATGAAGAAGCAGATGACAAGCATCGCCTTCGTGCACGAGACAGCCATCATGAACACCCAGCCGACCACCGGCGTCTCCTGGAAGGGCCAGAATCGCGAATACGTGAAGAACGACATGGTGGTGAGCCCGCATAACGCGAGAAACACCATCATGTATTTACCTACTCCACCATGCGAATGCTCACCGTGCGAATGCTCACTGTGACCGCTGGAACCTGTCATGATCGATTTTCCTTTAGAACAAGTACAACAGCGGGAACAGGAAGATCCAGACTAGATCGACGAAGTGCCAATACAGTCCACCGTTTTCCAGTAGGTGGGCATTGGACGCGTCCAGCCGATAACGCAGCATCAACACAAACATCAGCAATCCGACAGCCACGTGAATCGCATGGAAACCAGTGAGCAAAAAGTATGTGCTCGCCCACATGTTTCCGCTTGGAATGTGAATGGGCAACCGTAGGCTGTGGTAGGCGTCATTGATGCCATGTTCCAGCTTATCCAGCGCCGGCACCAAGCTCAGCCACCCGTCGACACGCCGCAAACGTTCCGTGGCGACCAACGCCTTCTCGTCCGTTGCCGCCCGAGCTTTCACCGTGGCCGCCAATTCGTCGCCAACCTCGGCGGCGTCCCGTTTCTCCAAGTCCGCCTTCTTGGCGTCCAGCGATTTCTGCTCGGCGCCGATAGCCGCCAGTTCGACTGCGATCGTCGACTTATCCCGCTCCATACGCTTGGTTTCGGCCGCTAGGAACTTCTCCGGTTTGTGGCCTTCCCGCGGATAGATAAACCAAGCAAGGCTGTTGAGCGCCGCTTGGCGACGCGCCGGATCCTCGCTTCGGGCCGCTGTCTGCTCGGCCCAGAAAACCAAGTAATCACGTAATTCCTCGCACCGCTTCTGCTCGTCGCTCGGAACGACAGCCTGCCCTTCTCCCGCCGCAGCACTCGCCTTTTTCCCGAGATCGGTCGCAAGGTCGTTCAATCTTTGCCTGACCGCCGAGGCGTAATTCAAATCAGCCTTGTCGTATATAAGGCTACGTGGAGCCGCCGGATAAATTCCGTGTGAGAACTTGCTGTTGTACTCATACATTTTGACGCCGAGGAACACCGACCCGAGCACGAAGGTCGCGAATAGCCATAGCCTTGCCATCGAACTCTGATTGAGCTTCGCCGCTTCGAGTCCTAAGACAATGGTGACGCTGGAGCAAATCAGAACAAATGTGTTGAAGGCCCCGATCGGCTCGACGAGATGCACGTCATGCGGATGCGGCCAAGTTCCCGCCGGAACACCGAAACGCAGAACAACGTATGCCCCTATCAGCCCAGCGAAAAACATGATTTCCGTGGACAAAAACAACCAGAGGCAAAGCTTGCCGTTGGCAAGCGGCAATCCTGGCTGATACGCCAGCTTGATATGGCCATGGCCGTGGTCGTCACCGTGGCCGCCGTGGGAATCGTGCGTCATAGGGAATCCGTCAAGCAAGCGGAACGATCAGTAGGAGCCCCAGCAGAGCCGGAAGGTATATCAGCGACGCTCGCAACAGCAGCCGCGCGGAACCCTCCGTTCGCTGAGCGAAGAATATCACAGCACAAGCCAGTTGGGCAACGCCGAGCAACAAGACCATCGCGGCGTACCACCCTGCGCCGGGCGCAGGTCCCGAGATAGCTGGGACGAGACTGACCGGCAGCAACGCTGCGGCAGCCAGCACTGCCTGAACGCCAGCGCGCCGTCCCGATGGCTCCACAACGGTCATCATTCTGAGTCCCGCCTGTGCATATTGATGCCGGTACAGCCAAGCGATCGCCATGAAATGCGGGAACTGCCAAAGGAACATGGTCATAAAAAGAGCGGCCATTCTCAGGTCGTAAGCACCGCCCGCCGCCGCCCAGCCAATACAAAGCGGCATCGCGCCGGAGATGGCTCCAACGGCCGTATTGAACTCGGATCGCCGCTTAAGCGGGGTATAAAACATCACGTAGACGATCCAAGTACCAACCGCCCAGGCTGCCGCGTCCCATTGCACGACGGCAAACAGGTAGCTTGCGCCAACCGCCAGTGTCACACCCGCAAACGTCAACACTTGCCTCGAAGACATCCGGCCAGTTGGCAAAGGACGCCTTTCGGTGCGTGCCATGAGCCGATCCGAAAACCGTTCCAACCATTGGTTGGCCGCACTAGCGCTGCAGGCCACAAGCGCCGTGCCAATTACGGTGTGAACCAACAATCCCAAGTCCGGACGACCCCAGCGCGCCACGTAGGCGGCCACAGCCACCGATACCAGCATCATCACGGTGATACGTGGCTTCGTCAGTTCCACGTAATCGGAACAACGAGCCGCTAAACTCGCGGCGCCATGTTTCATGGTTTCGGCGGACTCAACGGACGCCATAAACAGCTCTAACAATCTAAAGCGACTCGAACAGGAACGCTGACTGCATAAGAACCCGGAATGGAACTACGCCATCCGACGTTTCGCCATCACTCCTCGACCGACCACGGTCCGATCCGACTCGACAGCGCGAAACGGCAAAATCCTCAGAGACCAAGTGGCCAACGAGACCGCGACCGCCAAGATCAGAGAACCGTTCGCCACATGGGCCGTCGTCACGAGCCCCTGCCACAGGCTGTTGGTTTGGACCACAACACCCGCCGAAAAGTCCCATTCCCCAAGCCAAGTCGGCCACCCATATTTCACGATCCATGTCCCAATGCCCAACAGGATCTGGGCTGAGATCAAGGCCAAAATCGCCACCGCTCGACTGCCCAATTTTCGTCGTCCCCAAGCCGCCCGGACGAGCAGAACGCTGTGCACTGCCAGAACTCCGGCCATGACCCCATGAAACACGAACACGCCGCGGAAGTACCCTGGCGTCGCGTTGACGGGCAGGTGCCGAATGGCAGCGCCGAGGACAAGCTGAAGATAGGCCAAAACGGCGGTGGTAACCGCCAGTCGCTGAACTATCGGACCCGCACGGTCCACGACCCGCTCGGATAATCGCCAATCCCGCGACGTGAACGCCAGAATCGCCACCGACAACGCGAAAAAAGCAGGACCAACACAGCCGTGAATCATCGCCAGTTGGCGGTCATCGAGAATGACTCGCATCCCGCCCAGGACACCCTGCCCGACAACCGCCATCAGGGCGAGCGTTGCGACAATCCGCATCCACGAGCGGTCGTCTGTAAGCCAAACCGAAGTCGCCAGAGCGATCGCAATCAATCCGACGACGGCCCCTAAAAGCCGATGGCCGTGCTCGATGAATAAGTCAAATGGACCAGATACCCAGGTCTGCCACGGGTACAAAAACAAATTGTACCCGTAAGTGGAGGGCCAATCCGGAACCGCCATACCAGCGTCGTAGGTCGTGACAAGACCACCGACCCAGATCAGGGGAAATGTCGAAGCAACAAGTGCCATCGCGGCTACACGAGTTGCCTTCGGCGCCGCCATCGATTTTCCACCATGACCTGAGTTCACTTTGCCGTTTCCCTGCCGGATTACACCAAGTCGCGAACTAGTGACCGCCAGCCGGCTTCGACTTCACGCCCGGCGGAGGTGGCTGCGTCTGCGGATAGTAATCCGTCGAGACCTCCGGCGAGCCGTACTCATAAGGACCGCGGTAAATGATTGGTTGGAAATCGAAATTCCCGTGGCCGGGCGGGCTTGGCGCCATCCATTCCAACGAATTGGCCTTCCATGGGTTGCGCCCAGCTCGCTCACCGAAAAACATGCTGTGGAAGAAATTGAAGGCGAAAATAGCCTGTGTCGCCACCATTCCTATGGCGCAAACCGTAATGAACTGATTCACAGGCTGGAGATGCTCAAAGATCTTGTAATCGTATGGGTCGGCCAAACGGCGGGGGAATCCGACCGCGCCGAGCACGTGCATCAGGTAGAACGTCCCGTTGAGAAACACAAAGGTCAGAAAGAAGTGGATCTTGCCGAGCGAATCGTTCATCATTCGCCCAAACATTTTGGGAAACCAAAAATAGATGGCTCCAAACACGGCCATCGCCGTGCCACCGAAAAGCACGTAGTGGAAGTGAGCCACAATGTAGTAAGTGTCGTGGATAAAAATGTCGACCGGTGTGGCCGCCATGAAGATCCCGGACAACCCTCCGATGACGAACATCGAAACGAACGACAAGGCGAACAGCATTGGCGTGTTAAACGTCAACCTGCCACCCCAGATCGTGCCTAGCCAGTTGAAAACCTTCACAGCGCTAGGCAACGCGATCATCATTGTTGAGACCATAAACGCCATGCCGAGCAATGGCTGCATGCCCGAAACGAACATGTGATGGCCCCAGACGATGAAACCCAATCCGGCGATACCGGATATCGAATAAACCATCGGTTTATAGCCGAAAATGGGTTTACGAGCGAAGCACGACATGATGTCGGAGACCATACCCATCGCCGGCAGAATCATGATGTAAACAGCCGGATGGGAATAGAACCAGAATAAGTGCTGCCAAAGCAGTGGTTGTCCACCGCCGCTCGCCGCCGCTGAGTTGTTGACGACCAAGCCTTCGGGTAGGAAAAAGCCTGTATTGATCAATCGATCCGTCACCTGCATGAAACCCGCCGCCGTCAACACGGGCAATGCGAAGGCTTGCAGGATGGCGGTGATGAACATCGCCCAAATCGTCAGCGGTAGCCGAAACATGGTCATGCCCGGCGCACGCATTTGAATGATGGTTGTCATATAATTGACGGAACCCATCATGGAGGAGACACCAACAAAGGTCACGCCGAGCAGCCACATCGTCTGGGATAGACCGCTCGATGGGGCCGCGTCTTGCATGACGGACAGCGGAGGGTAAGAGGTCCACCCCGACCCCGCGCCATTTCCTGGCATGAAGAAACTAGAGCCGATGCAAAAGAATGCCGGCCACATGAACCAGTAGCTTAACATGTTCAATGTTGGGAACGCCATGTCGTCGGCACCGATCATGAGCGGGATCAAGTAGTTCCCGAACGCTCCGGCGAGGATCGGGATGATCACGAAAAAAATCATCACCGTCGCGTGCATAGTGAACAGGGTCGTGTAAAACTCCGGAGCGATCTGGCCACCTTCGCCTGAAAACAACATCCGTCCGATAACGGGCATGTCGCTCCACTGCCAAGCCAGTTGCCAACGGATTCCCAATGCCAGCAACCCGCCCACCAAGAACCAAAGGAGGGTGGAAAACAGGAACTGTAAACCGATGATTTTGTGGTCTAACGAAAAGACGTAAGTGCGGATAAACTTGCCAAGTTCCATTCCGCCCGCATGATCATGGCCATGCCCCAAGGCACCTGCCGGAACGCTAGTCATTTTCGGTGGCTCCTGTCTTCGGCTGGAAACCGCTTCGCTCCTGCTCGGCGTATTGCCCAGCCAGCCAAGCGTCGAATTTCTCTCGGCTCTCCAACGTCATTTTTCCACGCATCTTGTAGTGTCCCCAGCCGCACAACTCGGCACATACAATGTCATAAATTCCCGGCTTGTTGCCGTGGAACCAGACGAACTGCTTCATGCCTGGAACGACGTCTTGTTTCACCCGTACGTGCGGCAGGAAAAAGCTGTGGAGAACGTCCATGCTTTTGATCTGAATGACAACATCCTCATCGACCGGCAAATGAAGGTCATTCACTTGGTGGACATCGTCAGGGGTGCCAATCACGTTGTCCTTACCGGCATAACGAATTCGCCATTCGAATTGCCGTCCCGTAACCTCCACGATCGGAGCCTTTAGCACATCGTCGTCCGTGCCTTCGATCCCATCTGGGCCGGCCTCCGCGACCGGACGACGCATTTTTTGGTCAGCCCAGGCGTTCATTTGGTAGATTGCGATGAAGAGCAAAGTGGCGGCCGGTAGCACAGACCAAACTATCTCCAAAGCGTGGCTACCGTGCATGTAGACAGGAGGCTGGGCATTTTTCGCTGCGTCGTACTTCCACATGAACCAGAACAACGCAACGCCAGTGCCTATGAAAATCACTCCAGTCAAGTACAGGATGAACATGAACAGCTGATCAACGACACCACCATAGTCGTTGACGTTTTCCGGCAACCAATGATCCCGAAATGGTCCGACACCAGCGATCGCGAACACGAAGGCGAGTGTTCCGAGGATCGGGACCGATAAAAACAACAAGCTCCAAAACCGTCCCACGTTGATTTCTCCCGCTTAAAGGCGATCGCGTGTGATTTGAGGCTGCTGCCGATCCTGTTTGCTCAACGATTCGTACGGCAAGCTTCGGACGTAGTCAACGATGCTCCAAATGTCATCTGGAGTAAGCCCCTTTTCATTTTCCGGCGTTTTCATAGGAACGGCTGGCATCGGTGTTCCGTCGATTCCGTTGGCGATTCGCCAGTACAGGTCGATGGGGCGTCGACCCCCGCGGTAAATGCCTTGTCGGAGATTTCGAGGGCGTATGTTCCTTGGCTCCAGAGCACCAAGGGCTAAGTACGTAGACAAATTCTTGGGGTTGGCGGGATCTAACTCTTTCGTCCAATCATCATAGTCATTGATTTGTCCATCGCCCAAAGCCGAATCGCCATGACACTTGACGCAGTTCGCAATCGAACCATAGAACAGTTCGCGGCCACGCGCTATCGACTTGGCACGAGCGTCCGGGTCCTCCCATCCACTGCTTCGTTCTTCGATGGGTACCGCTAGACCGTCCGCTTCCAACCAAGGCTGAACAACCTCAGCGACGATCTCATTGAGCCGGGCGATTTTTCCGTTGTACACCGCCGGATTAGTCTCTTTCTGTGACGCGTCGAGGATGAGCTGCTCGCCAGCGTTGAGTTCAACTAGCTCATCTACCAGTCGTCGCTCCACCTCCCCTCGAAGCGACAGATACTTTACGTAGTGGACAAGCGATTCCACCTCGTCCTGGTCTAGCACTTTGAAAGAAGGCATCGCGGTGCCAGCCACGCCATCGTGCAAGATCTTCCGCAAGTCCTCGTGGGTCGGACGCTGCCCCTTCACAGTCGACTTAAACTTGAATCGGCCCATGCGGTAATCGCGTGGGTATGGGTTCAGGAAGGCGGACGTTGGTCCAAGACCGTCGCCGGTGATCCCATGGCAATGAACACAGTGCTCCCGATACAGACCGTGAGGTTGCCCACCCTTATCGCTCGCAACTTTTCCGGAGGACATCTTCACACGCTCGATGTCCACGAGCGGAGCAAGATCAATGCCGGGTATTTGCGGGAGGTAAGGGTCATCCGGAGTGCCAAAATACGCCGCCAGGATGTTAGCTATGTCAGCGGTCTGAGGTGCTTTAAATGGCTCGACTCCCTCATTTTCCTTGCGTTTCACGTAGACAAGGTTGCCACGAAAACCGGCTTCGGGAGCGCCGCATCCGGCGACGAACGCCAACAGCAAACCGGCCGCCACAGAGTCCCGCACCGTCCACCTGGACAGCCGTGATCGAATGGATTCCGCTCGCATAGACTTAACCTGTGTAGAAAAATGAGTATGCAGTCGACCGAGAGAGCAGTAAACGTGTTTCCAACCAAGCCTGCTACTGGAACAGCGTTCCGGCGACCTGGACCTCAAGCTTCGTCGTTTCCCCGGGTGTCAACGTCCGCTTGAAGCGGCCCTTGCCCCATTTCTCGGATGTTCCGTTCACCGTCACGTCCTGCAGGAAATTGGTTTTTTCTTGCCAAACGCGAAACTCAAGCTCAACGCCCGCCGGCAGGTTTGGAATTTCGAACGATCCGTCAGGCTTCGTCACCGCGAAGTACGAATTTTTACGGGTGATCATGTAGGCTTTCATCCAGGGATGGATGGCACAAGCTACCGGGAACGGTTGGTCTTCCTCCGCCTTCGGCTGGTAAAGGCCAGCCGCGTTGGACGGAATTGTTTGGTCGTACGCTGGGTTCTTCTTTGGCTTCAGACTCGTGTTGTGGCCAACAGGGTCGCTGTTCTTAATCCGGATTGGCTGGGACGATTGAATCGCAAGCAACCGGGTTAGAAAGACGCATTCCTTTTGGTCGAATATCACCTCGTCAGCCTTGCCGGGCTTGGCGTCCGGATGCGTCCATGGCTCATCGTCTGGCAGTTTCTGAGAAACGAACACGAGGACGTTACCGATGCCACCTTCGGGCGAAATTACAAACTCTTGACTGAGGACCTGTTTGCCGCCTGGAGCACATACTCCTTGGTCTTTGTCGACCGACAGCGTTGCTGCTGACGGTCGATCGCCAGCTATCCTGAAAACGCCAGACAAGGTCGCCCACCCTGTCGGCATGGCCGAAGGGGTCGTTGCAGAATCCGTACTCGCTCCTTCGCCGCCACCGGCTTCGAGCGCCGTTCGAAGCGATTTGGCCATCGCCAAGTCTGGCGACACATTGACAGGCAATCTGGGGCCACAGCCGTTAGCGGATGCAATGACGGAACCCGTCGCCAGCACCGCCATCGAAATCCAAGATTTTTTCATCGCCAGAACCTCGCGTAGCAACCGGTTACTTAGCCTCACCGCGGTCCGCCGACTTTGAGTCGGCGGCGGGCCAATGGAGCTTGCGTTCGCCTACTTCGACAGTGTTTTCAGTGCGACCTTGAACGTACCCAAGTTGTTGGCACCTGCCTTGATCGTGAAATCCGCTCTTCCCTTGCTCCATTTTACCGTTTTACCGGCACCATCCTTAACTTCCTGGATGAAACCAGCCCCTTCGTGCCAAATCTGGAATTGCCACTCTCCGGCTGGCAGCTTCGGAATCGTGACCGATCCGCTCGCATCGCTTACCGCCGCGTAGGGGTTGTCGCGCACCAGCAACTTAGACTGCATCCATGGGTGTATCGAGCAGCTGACCGATGCCGGAAGACGTTCTTCTTTCTTGAACGATTGCTTCAGGAGTCCGCCGGCTGGAATGATTGGATTCACAGGCGGATTGTCCAAGACGTCGATTTTGGTGTTGTGGCCGATCGGATCGGAGTTTTTCAGGACAAGCGTTTGTGCGGTCCAGAGAACGGCGACGTGCGGTTCAAAACGGCAGCCTTTATTGTCTAGGACGACTTCGGTGCCCTTCATCTTTTCCAGGTCGGGGTGAATCGCCACTTTTTTACCGACCGCAGGCCGCAAATAGACGAAGACGTTGCCGATTCCGCCGCCCGGGCCAAATGCCAGGGTTTCGTCTACCAGCTTTTCCTTACCACAGACTTGCTGGTCCTTGTTAATGGTGAGCGGCTTGGAGGCTGGTGCCGCTCCGTCGAGCACGAATTTTAGTGATAGGTCGCCCCAGGTTTGAGCGTTAGCATTCGCCGCATTCACAATGGCACATATGGCTACGACGAAAAAAACAATTTTACGCATCGGTTTTAACTCCACTTAGTTCTGTTGGTACGTTGATTCGAGCAGTTAGCCGCCACCGCCAGCAGCGGGCTTCTCCGTTGCGGGCGCTGCTTCCGCAGGTGGCTCGGGACTTGCTGGCGGCGCAGCCTGTTGGACGAGTGGTGCAACGAGCGTTTTGTCCTTGGCGAAATTGTCGTAGTTCATCAGCAAGTCCACCAGGGCGTCCACTTGTTCCAAGCTGGTTCCATGATAAAGGTCTTGGGAGATACCGCCGAAGTTCTTCGTATCAGCTGGGTCGTAGGGAATGTTCACTGGCATGCTGGTGTATGGCAGAATCCGCTTTGGGTTCGCGATCCAATCTCGGAGATAACCAGGCCGCAGACGCTCGTAGATTCTCGCAAGGTTCGGTGCCTTCGCTCGGTCAGCACCCGTCGGCGAGTAGTCGCCGACAATATGGCATTTCACGCAGTAGTTGCTGTTCGTGATCATTCGCATTGCGTCTTGCAGGCGAGTGCGGTCGCTGCCAGCGGCGTCACTCGCCGGCTTTTCGGGCGTCACAACAGCCTTTGCTTGATAAGTTGTCTCTTTTTCGGCGAGATAGCTAGGCAGTCGATGTTCGGTTGCCGCGTAGGGAAACTCCGCTCCGTCCTTCCTCGCGAAATATTCCGCCAGGTCCGAAGCTTCCTCAGCGGACATGTTGAACTTCGGCATTCTCAGTACAGCAGCAGGTCGGATTGGGTACGGGTTGAGCAGGAAGTTGTGGAGCCACTGGGACTGCACCTTTTGTCCTTCTCCAACAAGAGGTGGTGGCACCCATGCCCACGATTCGGTTCCCTTTGCGGCTGGGTTAATCAGTTTTTCCCGCGCTGTTACGTGCGGCAGTAGGTATCGCGCCAACACGCCGCCCTCGGTCTCGGCCCGGTGCGTCAGTTTCGAGGCGGGAATGTTGATCTGCATGATGCCTGGTTCGTATTTCTGCCCATCAATTAGCGTTGGTTGCCAAAGCTCAAACGGATACGAAACAGTGTTGCGCTCGTAATCCCCGTCATTCTCGACAGGATCACCTTCGACGTCGTTGACGACCGGCAAAGCATCGGCATCGTTTAGACCGGGCATGCCAGATAGATGAGCCTTAATCAGGCCAGCGGCGTTAGGCTTTTTTGACTTCGCTACGAATTCCGATGAAAAACTTGCGGCTAAGTAAGGATACTGGTTAGTCGCCGCCTGCTCTCCGTATTCGCCGGATTTAGCTGTGACTTCCCACCGCTCGGCTTCCAGCACGTGGCAGCCACCGCAGTTGTACTTTTCAAGAGCCTGTCGTCCCTTGATCCAGGCTAACTGTTCAGTGCTGGGCCTATAGACATACTTGGGCGCCGGTGGGTCCGACACGAGTCCCAAGACAAAGGTCATGATGGCCTCACGGTCGGCGTCCGAGAACGGAAACTTCGGCATCCGCAGTCGTTCGTTGTAACGTTTGTTTTCAGTCTTTTCGTAGTCGTAGCTGCGTGGTTCGGTCAGCTTTTGCCATAAGAATCCCTCCCGGTGGCCAGCCTCGATATGCTTTACGTAAAACTCAGGCGTCTTTTTTACCGGATCATGGTGCCGCGTGACTCCGTCATCGCCCGTGGAAACAAATTCGCCGCTCTTTACGACCCTACCACTTGCGTTTAGGTCTGCCTTGGATGGTGAAGTTGGCGATCCGCCGTTGGCAGCTGTGCCGTGGCCACCATGGCTATGACCATGCTTGTGCAGGAAGTGGGTGATATGCTCAAAGGCGAGCTTAGCTGGTTCTTTGCGACCCCAATCCGCCAATCCCGTTCCGATCGGCTTCGCGTCTTCGAATCCCGGAATATCGTGGCAACCAAAGCAGCCGTACTTAGCAATCGATTTACGACCGATGTAGTTAAGCTTCTGGCGACTCGACACTTCCTGGTTGGCTTCGAAGTCTGCGTCTGAAACCAACAGTTCCTTTTCCGCTCCCTTAAGCGTCTTCTCAAGCTTGGCTGGGACGCCGAACTTCACATACTTCGCGGCGGCTCCAACGTAGAAGGCTTCTTCGAGGTTTTGACGCGTCGCCTCCTCCAAGTCGCCTGCGACCGAATCGCTCAATCCAGTTGGTTGCCACTCTAGTTTCGAGGTCATCAGGTATTCCACGATGTCCGCCACAGGATCGGTAACGTGGACAACATTGCCTTTTTCATCCTTGTGCTGGATGGGATCGAGATAGAGATCCGGCATGACTGTGCGTGCGTGATACTTGGTCGGCTTCTTGATCCAAGAATAAAGCCATTGGCGTCCATTCTTATTGCGATCCGCCGCGAACTTGCTTCCTAGTCCTGTTAGGTTGGGCCCCTGCATGACCTCCTTCGGATCTCGATAGCTTTTTATGTCATCAAAGTCACCGTGGTTATGGCACGCCAGGCAACCCCGCTCTTGGAAAGCAACCTTTCCTCGTTCGATTCGGGCAGACTGCTTTTCTTCCGGTGTGCCGCCAGGCTCATTCACTTCAGGTGGAGTTAGGAAGTCGAATTGCTGCGACCGATCCTGGAGGTAAGCCACCATTCCAGCGATCTCCACTTCTTCCATTTTCTCCGTTGCATGCGCCGCCTCGGCTTCTAAATGGCTCCATAGTTTAAAGAATTGCGGCATTTTCGTGGATGGCCGGAAGTTCTTCGGCTCTCGGATCCAGTCGGCCAGGAAGTCCGTATCCGCCTTCTTGGCGACGAACCGCAAACTGGGCCCGGACTTTCTGAACTTACCGGGCGTCTCCTCGTCCTTCAGTAGTTCCGCGAGGCTGTGGGCTACAGTCGGGAAGACTGGATCCGCTGATTTGGCATCTTCGGCAAGACGCGTAGCCAACTTTGCACGAGCTTCAGGTCTCTCTGGATTGGCGATGATCGCGTTGAGGTCAGAGAGATCGTTGGATGACAGTTTGTCCAGGAGATTGGCGGTTGACAAAACATGCTTCAGCTGCTGCGCCGCAGCGAAGTAGTTAGGTTCGAGTCGGACGTCAGGTCCCACTCGCCGTGTTGGGCCATCGAATCCTTTCATTTCATGGCACCCGTAGCAACCGTAGGTCAACATCAGGTCGTAGCCGTGCGTCAGTTTCGGCGCGGGTGTTTCCGGGAATCGCGGACTTGCTTCGAGCTCCGTGACATCGTGGTGGCACTTCAAGCACGCCGCTTCAGAGAACCGCTTCGCGTACATGGGGAATATCCAATGCGGATTGTCATGCCAGCCATGTTCTCGCGACCACAACTCTTGTTGTCGTTCGGAATCTGGCGTATGGGACGCCCATTTAAACTGGGTCGCGCTGCCCTGTCCCTCGTGGCAGACGGTGCATGCGAACGTTTGCAACTTATGTGGACTTGTCGATCCAACAAATAGGTCCAGACGCGGATGAGATGTGTACGGATTGGCGAAACCTCGGCGAATCTCCACGACGACTGGCTTACCAAAATCGGCGGTGGATAACAGCATTCGTTCGACTTCGCGAGGAGAGTCCACGACGTTGCCGTTGACGCTAATGACGGTGTCGCCGACAGATACGCCCGGCGATGGCGATTCTGTGCCGTCTTTCCCCGCCTCGAGCACTGAACGCCGCAACGATTCACCGGTCGATTTGGATTTCTGCGAGGCGGACAGAGTCGGTTCCGCCGTTGCGGCGAGTGAGTTTGGCATTACCAAAGCAACGGTCACATCGTCGCGTTGGACAAGCCCTTCTTCAGCCAAGCGGAAACCGTAAACCTTTTCGAGCAGATCCTGCTCGACCGATGTGACAAGTTTCTCACCTGCGGCGATCCGAGCGGTCCTAGTTGTTTCGACGTCTTTCCTCGCAGTGTCGATGTCGGCCTTCGGAGGTACAGCAATGCTGAGCGAGTAAATACGAGCACCGTCGAATAGCGGCTTGTCTGCCGTGCCCGGGAGTGTTTTCTCCATGGCTTGATGGCACGTCGTGCAGCGATCGAAGCGTCGAACTTTGCGGAAGTTGTAGTCAATCGTAAGGTCGTCACTCCACAAGTTATCGATTTTCCGCGGTGAATTGAACGCATCCAGAACAGGCAGCGTCAACCACTTCTTCCCTAGGTACGGGAAGGTACTCGAGAAGTACGTCATCTGCCTCTCCGAGTAGCCGGACTGCAGCTTTCGGAGTTCGGAGCGGTTGTCGTCCAACGCCTTTTTGGCGATGTCTTCGTTGGTTCGCGCGATTCGCACGATCGATTGCAGCTTTTTCCGGTGTTCGTCGGCGGCTTGGTACTTGATCTTCAGCGACTCGAGTTCCGCCGCTACTCGGTCCACCTTCTCCTGCAAGGCGTCCCGTTCCGCCTGAGGGAGGTTATCACGGACAGCGAGATCGAGTTTCGCGCGAACGGCATCAAGATCCGCGGACTTGAATTTCCGGGCATTCAGCGCGTTGTCTTCGATGAATTTCGCTTGGTTGACAATGCGAGTGAGCGCATCGATGACGCGATCATGGGCGTCCTCCGCTGCTTCAATCAGTTTACCTTCCGCTTTCGACGGTTCGGAACCAAGCTCCGAAGCCGCCTTCGAAGCGGCGGCGTTCAACTGCTCAATTCCCAGGGCGTTGAAAAGCTTTACGCTCGTGCCGTCCTCCGCAGATCGACGGTCCGCTTCGGCCTTGAATTCACTCAGCAGATCGTCGGAAACGGGGGCGGTTCGCGCCAACGCCAAGGAATCGGCAAGTTGCTCATGCGCCCGAATGGCGTCGTTAGTCTGGTACTGCAATTGCAGCCATGAGTTATACGACAAATCCATGTGCCGCGCCGTATCTTGATACGGTTTCCACTCGCGGTCGTGATCTGCGATGAACATCCAGGCGGTGGACAGTAACAGCGCGAACGCTGAAACGCCGAAGACGCGATGCAGAAGCTTTTGATTACGCCAAGTCTGTTCGGAAGCCGGCATGGACGTTTCCTCCCGGTGAAGCCGTGTCCTACTAGAAATTCAGCAGGTACTCTGGGATCGCCACGAAGTATTTCAGGTTGATGGACCATCTCAGGACCATCTTGATGGGTAGCAGCAACATGCTTAGTAGCAAGTTGGTCATCACCATATACCGTATGAAACCCATCTTGATAAACAGGTCACGGAAAAACGGCAGCACAGCCATGGCAGGCGGCAATGCGGCGAAGTACATGAAAACCAGTATGATTCCGGGGGACTCACGCAGCGCTATGTACGCGATTTTCACGAGCAGGCTGGAACCTTCCGGTGCAGCGGGGCGCGGCATTTGCAGAAGGTCGATCCAGAAGAACATCGAGAGGTCGATGTTGTTCAGCGCTTCGACTTTGTGGGTGTCCCATTTTTCGTAGAAGCCGAAGAAGTTCCAGTTCGGACCACGGAGGAAAGTACCCATCACAATCAGGGTGATCCACAACACGAGGAAGCCGAATTGGAAGGTTAAGTATGCGAACTTGCGCTCGTTGATCGTGTAGTAGCCCATACCCTTTTTGTTGAAATCGATGTACGGGATCGCCATCAATCCAACGACTACGGTTCCCGGAAGGGCGACGCCCGCCATCCACGGATCGTAGTAGACGAGCATTTCTTGCAGGCCAAGAAAGTACCAAGGGGCCTTGGAAGGGTTCGGTGTTTTGACCGCGCTGGCGGGTTCCTCTAGTGGTGCCTGTAGAGCCAACGCCCACACGACCAGGAAGGCGGTCAGGGCCACCATGCAGATAAGTTCGGTGTAAACCAAGTCCGGCCAGGTTAAAACCTTTTCCGAGTCGAGCGCTTCAAGGGGTGGCTCACCGCGTGCCGTTCGTTCGTCGTTGATGACGGCTCGGTAGCTGGCCAACCAGGTAAAGAATCCCAGGAGGAAGACGAGGCCGACGATGGGGACATTGTCCGGCTTGGTTACGATGCTGGCGAAGTCCATGTCGGTCATCGAGAAACCCATCACCAACAGCGATAGGTTAAGCCCGGTCCAGGCGACCCAGGGTTTCACGAAAAAGTTGCGGCCAGCGTATAGCCCGACAAGCAGTAGCAAGCTTCCGACCGAGTAAACAACGGGTCCCATGATCGCGTCCGCGCCTTCCCGCAGGAAGGCGGGCAGCGAGACAATGCCTAACGAAGCTTTGTTCCCGCTGAAGGCAAGGGGCGACATGACTAAGTAGGCGATGGACACGAGCAGCCAAACTAGGGCTGTCGTCACCGGAAATTTGCGCAGCTTAAAAAGCAACCGCGACTGGTTGGTTTGCCACAGGTACAGGGAGGCGAAACCATTCATCATGGCTAGGGCGACATAGTAGTAGCCCAGAAAGCCGCCGATGTGGTGAAGAAATTCTTCTTCGCTGACGTGACCGTGCATGAGTGTGAATCCCGTTTACAACGGACCGCTGATACCGCCGTCCTTGCGCACACGCCAGAAGTGGATGGCGATGAGGAGCGAGGCGGCCAGTGGAATGGCGATGCAGTGCAAAATGTAGAACCGGTTCAAGGTTTCCTCGCCCACGAACCGGGCGCCAAGCAAACCAAAGCGGGCGTCCGAGGCTGCGGTGATCATGTCGATCCCGTCGACGGTCAACAACGCCGCACCGGGGCCCTCGTGACCGAGGACGGGATGGGCTCTTGCCATGTTGGAACCAACGGTGATAGCCCAAATGGCCAACTGATCCCAAGGAAGCAGATATCCCGTGAATGAGAGTAGCAGGGTTAACAGGAGCAAAATGACGCCGATCACCCAGTTGAATTCTCGAGGCGGCTTGTAACTTCCTGTGAGAAACACTCGATACATGTGAAGCCATACGGTGATCACCATGGCGTGCGCGCCCCACCGGTGAACTTCGCGGAGAATACCCAGCGAAGCAACGTCGCGCAACGCCAGGATGTCCGTATAGGCCCATTCGAGCGTAGGACGGTAATAGAACATCAGCAGCACGCCGGTGACTGTTTCCACCAGGAAGAGGAAAAACGTCACACCGCCCATGCACCAAGTGTAGCTGAGTGCGATTCCTTGCTTTTTGATCGATACCGGGTGGAGATGAAGGAAAAAATTCGTGAGCATCACCACGATCCGATTTCGCCGGTCAACCGGCATCGGATGACGGAAAATGCTTTTCCAGATCTGGGACTCACGAATGACTTCGCTGAGCGATGGCATAGAAGGCTTCCAAGTGGGTCGCAGCGGCGGTTGTCATCGTGTCACGGTGCTTTGTCGCCTCTTGGAGACGCCGCATTCGTATTAGATGCCAGTTCCTGTTTTCCGCTTGCTATCCAAAGATCTCTGCGATGGACGGTGAACGCTGTATATTTGTTTTCCGGTCGTTAAGCGAAGCTTATGCCGCTCCGGCGATCACTATGTTGGCACGAAAGACGATGTGTCCTTCCACTGCCCTGTTTCCTCGTGGAAGACACGACTCTTGTCAACTTCCAACTGGCCATCATCCGAAACCTTGATCGCGTAGCGTTCAAGCGGTCGTGGAGCCGGTCCCTCGAAGTTGACGCCGTCCTTATAAAAACCGCTTCCATGGCATGGGCATTTGAATTTCTGTTCTGCTTCAAGCCAATTAGGAGTGCACCCCAGGTGCGTGCAAACAGTCTTCAGTGCGAAGATCTGGGATTGGCCTTCGTACTCGTGCTTGACCACCCATACGCCGAACTGGGCTTTGAAACGTTCATCAACTTGGCCTGGCGCCAGGGTGTCGGGGAACCCGACTTTGAACTTCGTCGGCGGTTCGGTGAGTATGTTGGGGAAGAAGAATCGGGCGAGGCCGAGAACCCACAAGAGGTGAGTCACCGCCAGCGACGTGAAACCGAGTGCGAGAGAGGATCCGGCGATCATCGACGACACGGAGGCGAAAAAGCCGCGACGCGATTCCTCTTTTTTGCCTTTGGCGGCAGGTTTAGTCTGGGCATACTCGGGCTTCGCCGGCATCGGCGGCGCTTCGAGCTTTTTCTTCGCGGGAGCGGTTTCGATGCCTTTTTCCTTGGCTTCCGCTTTTGACACGGGGCCCGGCTTGGCCGCACCAACTCCCCGTGCCGCCGCGAGGATACTCGCCGTGTCCAGCGCGGCTGGTTTCGCGGGGGTGGCTCCTCCTTCGGCCTTCACGGCTGCAGGCTTGGTGGATGCTTTAGCGATGGCCGGCTTCGCCGCCGCAGTCGGGGACTCTGTAGTTTTGGTGGTGGTAGGCTCCGAGGCCACTACATCGGCAGCGGGTACGCCCGCAGTCGCCTCGCTCCCGCCCGCTTTAGCAGCCTTGGCCGCTCGGGCTGCCGCCAGAATATCCGCTGTGCTCATGGGCCCTGGCTTGGGCTTGGATACGCTCGCCGTCCCTGCGGGTGTCGGGGTAGATGCCGGACCAGCAGGGGCAGACGGGGCTGTTTCGGGCGAAGGCTCGCTGGCGGCCTTGGCAGGTGCTTCGGTCGTCGCCGCTGTGGGAGCGGCAGTCGTGGTGGCCGCCGGGGGCGCACCGCCCGCCTTGTTGGCCCGGGCCGCAGCGAGAATCTCGGCGACCGACATTTTCTTGTTGTCAGCCATAAATCACGTACGCTCAATGAGTTCGTGACAAGGAAGAACTAGTCCCAACGCATTCGCACCGGCTGTAGTCACACCCGGAGCGGTCACACCACTGCGATGACCCGCCCGAAAACCGCGCAGAATCCGGTGCCGCCCAGCGATAGCGACTCGGGGCCTGAACCGTGACCAACTTGCGTCGTTAAAACGTGGCACGCGCGGAATGGGAAGAAGGCGAAGGTTTGCGAGTTTGTGATATTTTTCACAAACCACTTCCACATGTTTTACCGGACCAGCTTCCGCGCTGTCAACTGCCAAGCTGTTCATTCACCACCGCCAAGTCGTCTCCGCCTGGAAGGGAAATTCGCCGTAGGCCTCTGACAGCCGCTTCTGGACCATCCTACAATCGCCGTGCACGATCGATTGGGGACCTATGAAGAAGTCAGACCGTCAGCGGGCCAGGTGCTCGCCTTGGAAACCGGGGAAATCGGTACGTCCATAACCTACCCACGGAGTATCGTTGGGCGGAATCTCGCTGTCGTCCGTCGATTGTGACTGATTCGCTTCCGCCACGGGCTTCGTGGACTAGGCGGCAACGGGCGTGTGTTTTCTCGCTGTGTGGCTCGACTGGTAAGGTTTGGAACCGATATGAACGTTTTGGTGATCGGAAGCGGCGGTCGCGAACATGCTTTGGCCTGGAAGCTGGGGCAGAGTTCACGCGCGGACAAGGTCTTCGTGGCGCCTGGCAATGCCGGAACGGCCATCGACGCGGAGAACATTCCGATTTCCGCCCAAGATGTCGCGGGACTGGTCAAGTTCGCGAAGGAGAATCGGGTAGGGCTGACGATCGTTGGCCCCGAACAGCCACTGGTGGATGGGTTGGTCGACAGCCTGCAGAAAGCCGGCCTGAAGGTCTTTGGTCCGTCGCAATCTGCGGCTCAACTAGAAGGTTCCAAGGTCTTCTGCAAAAACATGTTACGCGTCGCCGCAGTGCCAACGGCCGAGTTTCAGGTCTTCCGAGATCCGGAATCGGCGGCGAGGTTTGTGCAGGAACGATTCCCCGAGCCCGACCAGGCCACTCCGCTGGTGGGGAAGGCTGACGGGTTAGCGGCTGGCAAAGGAGTCATGGTCTGCCGTTCGCGTCCGCAGGTCATGGAAGCGATCGATCGCATCATGCGAAAACGCGAGTTTGGCGACGCCGGCAAGTCGATTGTTCTGGAAGAACGGCTAGACGGCGAAGAGGCGTCGATCCTCGCGATCACCGACGGTAAGACCATCGTTACACTTCCCGCCGCGCAGGACCACAAGGCGGCCTATGACGGCGACAAGGGACCAAACACGGGTGGGATGGGGGCTTACTGCCCCGCTCCGCTGGTCGATGCCGCGAAGATGGCTTGGATCGAGGAACATATCCTTGTGCCCACGGTTCATGCGATGAAACGTTCCCGGCATCCGTTCCGCGGAGTGCTCTACGCCGGACTAATGCTGACCCACCAAGGGCCCAAAGTCCTGGAATACAACGTTCGCTTTGGCGATCCCGAGTGCCAACCTCTGCTGATGCGGCTGCAATCCGATCTGCTGGATGTGCTTGAGGCGACCGTCGACGAAAGACTCGACGAGTTGGAACCGCTCCGTTGGGACCCGCGTCCTGCTGTGTGCGTTGTGATGGCGAGCGAGGGCTATCCAGGACCGTACGACAACGGCCAGATCATCCGCGGCCTTGACGACGCCGCTCGCCTCCCCGACGTGAAGGTTTTCCACGCAGGAACTCGCCGTAACGCGGCTGGCGATGTCCTCACTAGCGGCGGACGCGTGCTTGGCGTCACGGCTGTTGGTCCAAACATCGCTGGTGCCAAACTCCAAGCCTACTCGGCCGTTAAATGCATTCGCTGGCACGGGGCCTGGTGCCGCAAGGATATCTCGGACAAGGCGTTGGCCTCGCAATTGGCGGCGGGCGGTGGAGGTTAGTGGCAGTTGTTGGTTGTCAGTTGTCGGTTGTCAGTCGACGGTACGCGGTAATCGATGGGCCGTGGTCAGTCGACTTTGCGATGCGTCATAGCCTGCGGCCAAGGAATTCAAGCGAATGAATCCAATTCCAAGTCGTTCGCAACATGCGATTGGCGATGGAGCGGAGACATCCTTCTTTCGCTGAAACCGTCGACAACGACTCGAATTTGCCGCTGTCAGCCACCCTGCCGCGGAGGCGGAACGCCGAATTCGCGGAGCCAAGCGGCGACCTCGGACGGGCTGAGTGAATGGTCTGGTTTGGACTCTTCGGCGGCTGCGGCACCGCGTGCGGCGTTTCGTCGGAGTTCCATCTGCCACAGGTCGCTATCGACGAACTTCGCTCCGCGTTGACGAGCGGCCCGTTGCACCCTGTGGTCGCTCGAAACCACCGTTAGCCGCCGAGGATCGGCCGCCTCGACGAGCAATTCCTCCAGTAAGGCGTCGGCGCTCGTGTTCCGCGGGGCGAAGCGAACGGCGATTCCGCGATGGGAGTACTGGCGTGGCAAACCGGGCGGCGCGTCGGCCGCGTCGAAGACGATCGTCGTCCGAGTCACTTCCCGTTCCGGCAAATGTTCGACGAGAAAATCGAGCAACGCTTCGCGCGAACTCTCCCCGCCTTTTTTGCCTCGAAGCGGCCCCAGGATGCCGGCGGCGAACAGCAAGTTGTAGCCGTCGATCAACAACGCCATCTCCGGTTCATCCCTTCGCCCTGTTAGGTTCCCAGCGAGTGTCGATTCCCGTCGTCCTTGGACATATCGCTGGTGGCAAGTTACCCGAGTGAATTGTCCGAGCGATAGGGTGGCCACCGTTCCTTCCCAATGCTGGCTCCAATTAAAAAATCAGCTTGGCACGCCGCGGATCGGCCTTCCCGATCATTTTGATAACGAGAGTCCGCGATGCGACGGACTGGGAAGTCCGTCGTACCAGGAGATTACA
>JBJTOW010000359.1:0-3973 GCA_046074805.1 Planctomycetota bacterium
CCGCCGTCCCGCTCCTATCAGTCGACTTGGCCGCGATCTGGCGCCGTGCTGCTCGCCAGTGCCCTCGCGAGTCTCGCCTTCATGACAACGCCAGGGCCGTTCACCGCGTTTGACCGCAGCGTCAACGCCGCCGAACTTGACTTCATTCGAGACATCAAGCCGATACTGTCCAACAATTGCTATCGATGCCATGGCCCCGACGAGGCTGAACGCAAGGGCGGAACCGCCGGATTGCGACTGGATACCTCCGAGGGCGCCTACGCCGACTTGGGGGATGGCGGCCGCGCAATCGCTTCTGGCAATCCATCCGAAAGCCGGTTGCTGGCGCGCATCTCCACTTCGGATCCCAACGAACGCATGCCGCCACCGGGACACGGCCGAGCGCTCAACGCCCGCGAAATCGAACTGCTGAAAACCTGGATCGCCCAAGGCGCGAAGTACGCGCGTCACTGGTCATACTCTCCGCCGGTCCGGCCTACTGTTCCCTCCGTTCGCGACGCGACTTGGCCCAAGACCGACATTGACCGCTTTCTACTCGCCCGACTCGACCGCGAGCAACTTAGCCCCCAGCCTGAGGCTGATCGCCACACCCTGATCCGCCGCCTATCGCTTGACCTCACCGGGTTACCGCCAACGCTGGCGGAGGTCGATGCGTTCGTCAACGATTCCGATCCAGAAGCCTACGGAAAACTCGTCGACCGCCTGCTCGCCAAAGAGGCTTACGGCGAATACTGGGCGCAGTGGTGGCTTGACCTCGCCCGCTACGCGGACTCAGCGGGATACGCCGACGACCCGTCCCGCACCATTTGGCTCTACCGCGATTACGTCATCCGCTCGCTCAACGCCAACAAGCCGTTCGACCGCTTCACGCTCGAACAAATCGCCGGCGACCTGCTGCCCAATCCCACAGACGACCAACTTGTCGCGACCGCATTCCATCGCAACACGCTGACGAACAATGAGGGCGGCACCAACGACGAAGAATTCCGCAATGTGGCGGTCGTCGACCGCGTGAACACCACCATGGCCGTCTGGATGGGCACAACCATTGCCTGCGCCCAGTGCCACAGCCACAAATACGATCCGATCTCGCAAAAGGATTTTTTCCGCTTCTTCGCGATATTTAATAGTTCGGCTGACGCCGACCGCCGCGATGAAAGCCCGCTGTTGTCGGTCTTCACGCCCGACCAGACGAGCCAGCGAGCCGCTGGGGAGAAACGGATCGCCGAACTCGAACTGGCCTTGAAAACGCCGACGCCAGCGATCGCGGCGGGACAAGCCAAATGGGAAGCGGAATTTCCCCGCGACATCGTTTGGCACGCCGCCCGACCACGGCAAGCCTCAACTCGCTCGGGCGCGCCCGCGACGTTGGAGGCCGACGGCACGGTGCGAATCGGCGGCGAACCGGCCACCGAACGGATCACGGTCGAGATGCCAGCCCCGCCTGCCGATGTTCGCGCATTGCGGCTCGAAGCGCTTCCGGACGACTCATTACCCGGCAAGGGCCCTGGACAGTCCGGCGGCAATTTCGTCATCTCATCGATCAACGCGACTTGGTCGGCAGGTTCTCCCACGGGCCCGGCTGGGAAGTTTGTCCGTATCGAGTTACCCGGCAAACAGAAGATGCTGTCGCTTGCCGAAGTCCAAGTCTTCGCCGCCAATGAGAATGTCGCTCCGCGCGGCCAAGCCAAGCAGAGTTCCACGGATTTCAGTGGCGACGCCAAACTGGCCATTGATGGCAATACCGACGGCCGATACGAAATCGCCAAATCGACCACGCACACCGCCGCTTCCGATGACCCTTGGTGGGAAGTCGAATTGGACTCGCCCCGCGCTGTGGATCGAATTGTCGTCTGGAACCGCGCCGACCCCGCCGTCGAAAGCCGCCTCGCGAACTTCCGCGTCTCGCTTCTCGATGCGAACCGGCAAACGGTCTGGACACAGGAGGTCGCCGCGACACCGAAGCCGAGCGTGGACCTTGCGACTAACGGCCAGCGATCTGTGCCCTTCCATCAGGCGGTCGCCGATTACTCCCAGCCCGAGTTCGACGCCGCAAACGTGATTGGCAACAAGGATCCGCAGCAGAAAGGCTGGGCGGTCGGCGGCCAAACCTGCCAGCCGCACGCGATCACTTTGGCGACCGCATCGGCGGTCTCCATCCCGGCCGATGCCAAAGTCACCGTAACCATCGAGCACGCCCCTAAACATGCCCGCCATGTGCTTGGTCACTTCCGACTTTCCTGGACGGCCGATGCTCGAGCAGCCGCCTTCGGCGCCACGCCATTGCCGCTCGTGGAGGCCCTAAACCGGCCCGCCGCCCAACGGACCGAAGCCCAACTGGCAGCGCTCCGCGATCACTACCTCGCTTTTGCCCCGGAACTGAATGACACCCGCAAACAAATCGCCGACCTGCGAAAACAGCTCGCCGACTTACAACCGGCCACCGTGCCGATCATGCGGGAACTGCCAGCGAACCAGCGTCGGATTACAAAAATCCAACATCGCGGCAACTTCATGGATCTCGGCGAACAGGTCGAGCCGGGTTTGCCAGAGGCTTTTCATCCCATCCCAACGGACAAGCTTTCGACCGCCGAAACCAACCCGACGGCCGCCGAAGCCGGCAAGGGAAGCCAATCGACGGTTGATCGAATGACGCTCGCGCGTTGGCTTGTCGCTCCCGAAAACCCTTTGACCGCGCGCGTCGTGGCGAATCGCTATTGGGAACAGCTGTTCGGCGTCGGCATCGTGGCGACAAGCGAAGAGTTTGGTTCGCAAGGCGACCTGCCGTTCCATCCCGAACTGCTCGATTGGCTCGCCACCGAACTGGTTGCCCGACAATGGGACTTGAAATCGTTCCTGAAGCTTTTGGTGACCTCAGCCGCATACCGACAATCGTCGCGGGTCTCTCCCGAACTGGCGCAGCTTGACCCCGAAAACCGCTTGCTGGCCCGCGGGCCACGGTTCCGACTGGCGGCGGAAACGATTCGCGATCAGGCGCTGGCGATCGCTGGATTGCTGAGCCCCAAGATGTACGGGCCGCCGGTGCGGCCGCCGCAGCCATCGCTTGGCGTAAGCGCCGCGTTCGGAAGCGGTATCGATTGGCAAACAAGCCCCGGCGAGGACCGTTTCCGCCGCGCCTTGTACACGACTTGGCGCCGATCCAACCCGTATCCATCGATGGCGACATTCGACGCGCCCAATCGCGAGGTTTGCACCGTTCGCCGAGTGCGAACCAACACGCCGCTTCAAGCGCTCGTCACGCTCAACGATCCTGTTTACATCGAGGCGGCTCAAGCATTGGGGCGCCGCGCGCTGGCCGAGGGTGGTGGCAGTGTCGAGTCGCGATTGACGTACGCCTTCCGGCTTTGCGTCTCACGGCCGCCCGCCGCCGAGGAACTCGCGCGGCTCGCCACGCTCCGCGAACAAACGCTGGCGAAGCTCGCCCAGCAACCCGATTTAGCCCGCAAACTGGCCACCGATCCGATCGGTCCGCCGCCCAGCGGGCAAGCAGATCTGGCCGAACTTGCCGCCTGGACAGTGGTCGGCAATGTATTGCTGAACCTGGATGAGACTCTGATGAAGCGCTAACGCTTCGCGTTCCCTTACCAACCGCTTATCGCCTAGGTGCTTCGATGAATTCCCGACTTGAATTGGCCCAGCTTCAGACCCGCCGCCATTTCCTCCGCGACTCGCAGCTTGCCCTCGGCGGCATCGCCCTGGCCTCGTTGACGGGCGGATCAACAACCGCTCGGGCCGAGGTGGTGAACCCACTGGCGCCCCGAGCACCGCACCATCCGGCGAAGGCCAAGCATGTGATCTACCTTCACCTCACCGGTTCGCCGCCCCACTTGGACCTGTACGACTACAAACCCGAGTTGGTGAAACGGGACGGGCAACCTTGTCCCGACGAGTTCCTCAAGGGGAAACGGTTCGCCTTCACGACCGGCGTTCCCAAACTGCTAGGTACGCCCCG
>JBJTOW010000360.1:0-11748 GCA_046074805.1 Planctomycetota bacterium
GGAGGAGCCGGTCGATGGCCAGCTGGCCGTAGTCATAGAGGCGCAGTCCGAGGCGGTAGCGACGGGTGGCGGGTGGCGGGTGGCGGGCGATGCGGGGCGGGTGACGACGTCACGGCAACCTATCGCTTATCGCTTATTGCTTGGTCGAATCTTTATCTTCGGGGCATTGCGACCCTCCGGTTGGGCCAACGCCCTTCCAAGCGACGGTCTCAGGAGTTCATGCACCAAAATTCCTTATTTCCTCATTTGGTCCTATAAAGGAGTGGGCGGGGCACGTGTGCGAAGGAGTTGCCGGTTACCGCGTTAGCTCAGTTGACTGAACCCAATACCTTTTCACGACGGTAATTCCCGGGTTTTCGGCCGAATACACACTTTTCCCCAAAAGCCCTTCTTGTTTTTCACTTCAACCAATTCTCAAGTCCCGAATCGCCAAAACCCGCCACCCACCACCCACCACCCCGAAACTCAATCCATGCCAGCCTACAGCCATCACATTTTTGTCTGCGGAAACCAACGAGCGGATGGGCACCCGCGGGGCTGCTGTGACGCGTCGGGTAACGGGGAGCTCCGCGACTGCCTGAAAAAAGCGCTCAAGGCGCGCGGGCTCGATGGCCAAGTTCGGGCCAATCAAGCGGGGTGTCTCGACCAGTGCGAATTGGGGCCGACGTTGGTTATTTACCCACAGGGGATTTGGTACGGCGGCGTAACGCCAACGGATGTTCCCCGAATCGTGGAAGAGACGATTATCGGAGGAAAGGTCATTGAGGATCTGCGGATTCCCGACAAGTGGCTCAACACGGCGGAGGGGCGAGCGGCCGGCAAGCAACGCAGGTCAGGTGCCGATTCCTAAGTTAGTGAGTCGTCGAATCACCATTCGTTCGCGTTCCTGTTTGCGGCATCTCCATGCCGCGTTTGCGACCGGGGTCAGTCCGCTGACAGTAGGTCGGCTTCTGTCAGCATCGTGAAGCCTTTATTGGCCAATGTCTCCAGAGCGAGATCCGTGTTGTCCACCATCAAGGCGACGGCGGGTAACGAATTGGGCCGCATCATGAGCGGGTAAGCTTGAACGATGTTGATTTCCGCCTGGAGTAACGCTGTGCAAACCTGCAGCAGCGGCTGCGATCCTGGGGGGAGTTGCAACCCAATCAGATCGCTTTCGATCATCGCCAGCCCCGCCCTCTCCAGGATTTCCCGGCCGTCATCGGGGTGGCTGAGCAAGAATCGAACGAAGGCGCACTCGGTGGCCTCATTGAGCGACAGGGCGACGATCCGCACTTGGCTGCTCTCAAAGCGTCGGACAACTTCGAGCAGCTGACCGACTCGATTTTCCAGGAACACTGTGAATTGCCGCAGCGTAGGAAAGTCACGACCACGAATCGTGTGAAACTGCGTACCGGCACCCTCGCCCGTGCTCATCGACATGCCCTGGAATCTGACACCCGCCGCGATCCGGCCTATCGACGCTGTCGTGAACGGGTTGGTTTTGAACGGAAATCGCGCGAATCGCTCCGATTCGCGGCGAAACAGGGCGATAAACGCGTCACAAACGACGGCACCGCCAATGACTCGGCGACCTTGACGATCCGAATGCCGTTCGGTCGGCCGACCGCCGCGTCGAATCGGTTATAGGACAAATCGACGGTTGCGGTCAACGGTTTCCCGAGGCTCGCCGATGCCGCCGACCCTTGGCGGAAAATCAGCGAAATCCGTATGATACGGCCTTTCCTCTGGCGAGACGGCCGTCGCGATCGTCGCGCCATCGTGTCCTTCCCCCATCCGCCTTTTTCGCTCCACGGTGCCGAAACCATGTCCCGCAAAGGATCCGCGTTCGCTGGGCTCGCTGTCGCCATTGTCACCCCGTTTCGCGATGGCGCTGTCGACTACGCCAAGTTGCGCGAACAGGTCGAATTCCAGATTGCGGCCGGGACCGACTGCCTTTGCCCGGTCGGCACCACCGGTGAATCGCCAACGCTCAGCCATGACGAACATGAGCGGGTGATCAGCGAGGTGATTCAGGTGGCGCGGGGGCGCATCAAGGTGATGCCGGGCACCGGATCGAACAGCACGGCTGAAGCGTTGCGGCTCACCCGATGGGCGGCGAAAGAAGGCGCGGACGCCTCTCTGATGGTTGCCCCGTACTACAACAAACCGACTCAGGAAGGCTTCTACCAGCATTACAAAGCGGTCGCCGAGGCGGTGGATATTCCCATTTGCGTCTACAACATCCCCGGCCGGACGGGTAAGAACATCGAGCCGGAAACGATCGTGCGGTTGGGCGAATTGGCGAACATCACGATGGTCAAAGAGGCGACCGGGTCGCTCGACCAAGCCTCGCAAATTCTCGCCAGTTCCAACCTGACAATCCTCAGCGGCGACGACAGTTTAACGCTGCCGCTCATGTCGGTCGGCGGAGAAGGCGTCATCAGCGTCGTCGGCAACATCGTGCCAGCCGACATGAGACAGCTCGTTCGCACTTTCTTGGCTGGCGACGCGGCACAAGCCCGCACTTGGCACCACAAGCTCTTCCCCCTGTGTCGCGATATGTTGGGCCTTTCCACCAACCCGATCCCGATCAAAGCGGCCATGAAGCTGCTAGGTCGCGACACCGGGGAATTGCGGTTGCCAATGACGCCGCTTGACGCCGCCAGCGAACAAAAACTTCGCCAATCACTGACGCGTTATGGCTTGCTGCGTGGGTAACGCCCAGTCAACGCATCGCTTGCGCGGCGGGACCGATTTTCGGTCCGGCCCAACTGGCCGCGCGAGCGTGCCCCGATTTCTCCCGGGGCTCGAACAAGCCCGTCAGGTGGCACTTCGCGCCACGCATCGCCATATCATGGTGTGTCGATCGGTCGGTCTCAGTCAAATCGAGACGACCCGAATCTGCTTCCCTGCGTAATCGTTACAACCGTCAGGGTTGAAACGCACGTTCGGAGGAATCCATTGTTTTTCGCCAAATTATTTGGCCTGAAAGCGTCCCAAGCTACAGTTTACTCGAGCGGCGGACGACAGCGAACTTGCGATTGGGCCGGTTCATTTTCGTCTACCACACGTTGGATCGTGGATCGAGCCGGCAACGCGGACGCAAGGATCGCATGGATGAACTGTAAGCAATTGGCGGAAAGAATCGAACGTTTGGCCCCTGCGGCATCGCTTCGGGATGTCGCTCGACTGTGTCTGCTGCTTGCCAACCATGTCGAGGACCCAGACGCACTCCAAGACGATTACACGCTGGCGGAAGCGTGGGGGCGACTCAGCTTGCGGATGCAAGCGGCCACCGACCAACACGCGGCGATGATCGACGAACTGGAGGAGATCACGGACAATTTGCCGACGACGATCTCCGGCGATCAAGTTCAGGCTTTGCTGCGGGCGATTCGTGTCCAAGGCCAAATGCTCAATCTGTATGTCCAGTGCTCCGAGCCAGGAAGACAGGCGAACTGAACGAACCGAGAGGATCGTGCTCACATCGTTTGCCAAGTCATAGCAAATGCTTTGTCAACGCAAACTCCATGGGGACGACGGACTTCTTAGTCCGTCGCAATGCTCGTAGTGGGAAAGCCGTGCACAGTTTCGTGATGCGGGCCTGTCCCGACAATTATCTTGGACAAAGCACAGGTTCGCCAAAACCGACTGCTATTGGATGGAACCGATGTCCCATCCCTGGCCAAAGCGGCCACAGCGGCCATGCTAAGCGTCTGAGTTGGCGATCGCTTGGCGAATGGCTTCTTTCACGCCGAGCGGCCGGATCGCGAACTGGCGGATCGCCGTCGAGTCCCGGACGACGGTTGTGTTTTTCAGCCCCTCGATCAGATGGCGTCCCACTTCATACGTGGACGGAGTGACGAGCGCCAGCCAGAGGCCCGAAAGATAGGGGGTCAGAACAGGGACGAAAATCAGAAAACGGCGCAATCCGCGTTGCTTGGCGTACTCGCGAATCAAGTCGCCGTACGTGACAACGTCTGGGCTTCCGATTTCAAATACGCGGTTTTCGCTGGTCGGCAAATCGAGCGCCGCAAGTAGATACTGCAGTACGTCTTGGATGGCGATGGGCTGAGTCGGGGTGGTGGCCCACTTGGGACAAATCATCACCGGTAGTCGCTCGGTGAGCGACTTCATCAACTGGTAGGACAAGCTGCCTTCGCCAATCACCATCCCGGCGCGGAATTCGATGGTCTCGCATCCCGATTCCCGCAGTATGCCTCCGATCTCATGACGGCTGCGAAGATGGGGGGAAAGCTTGGGGTCGGCGTCATCTCCCAGTCCATCCAGGTAGATGATACGCCGCACTCCGGCGGCTCGGGCCGCATCGGCGAAGTTCTTCGCCGCCAGTCGGTCTTCCTTTTCGAAGTCTTGGGAACCAGACATTAAATGGACGAGATAATAGGCCGTATCGACGCCGCGTAAGGCGGCCGTCAGCGACGGCGGATCGAGCACATCGCCTTGAACAACCTCCGTCGAAGCGGCAACTCGGGCCCGCAGCTTTTCCGGGTTGCGGACTAGGCATCGCAGCCGTACGGGGAGCCGTTCGAGGAGAGGGATCATCCGGCCTCCGACGTAGCCCGACGCCCCAGTTAGCAGAACAAGCGGCGTCGCAACGTCTTTTGGCGCGGCCTCCGCATGGGTGGTGGGCGACATAGGTTAAGCTCCCTCTTGGTCAACGGTTAGCCGAACGGCTATCGTACCAGGAAACAAGCTTTGATTCGTGCGACGTAGTGCGGCCATTCGGAACCCTGCGAGACGGCAATGAAAACCCTCCACCTGCGAAAGCCAACCATGGAGGCGCTTGCCCCGTGGTTGGCGGACCAGGCGAAACTCGAATTCAGCTACCAAGCTGTCGGCGCGACCGCTTCATCGCCGCCACCGGGTTTTATCGTCGACCGAACACGCATTGAGTTGGGAAGTGGCGAGCCGGTCTTCCGCGCGGCGACTTCGGCGTTACGCCGCTGGGAACAGTTTCAACTCGGCTGGGTCGATGTCGCGTCACCAAAGACGCCGATTGAAATCGGCCAAGTCGTAGCTGTGCTCGGATGGGCGGTTGGTTTCTGGTGGTTGAACTGTTGCCGGATCGTTTACACGGTCGACGAAGTTGGACCGACGACTCGGTTCGGATTCGCTTACGGAACACTGCCTTCGCACGTTGAACGCGGTGAGGAGCGGTTTTTGATCGAGTGGGACCGGACGACCGACAAGGTTTTCTACGACATTATGGCCTTTTCTCGCCCTAATCACTTCCTGACTCGGATTGGCTACCCCTTCGTGCGACTCAGCCAAAAACGGTTCGGTCGCGATTCGGCGACCGCCATGTTTCGCGCCGCGCAGTCGAGCCAAGCCGAGAAGAGCGTCTCGGCGATCAGTCGATCGGCGAATTCTCATGGTTCGCGTGGGAAACGCGTTTCGACCGCCAACCAACTGGTTGTTCCTGTCATCCTTCAAACTACGGAATAAATTGCGGCTGCCGCCGAAACCTTCGCGGCCGTTGAAACAGGTGACGCATGATGATTCGCATGGGAATCGCGCTCTCGATGCTGTTCACGACGAGTACGCTCAGCTTCGCGGCGGATCAGTCCCGAGTGCTGTTTAAATTCCAGAACGGCGAGTCATCCAAGGAATGGCAAGCGGTCAACGACGGGGTGATGGGAGGCGTTTCCGACGGACGATTCAAAACTACCTCGGAAAACACGTTGGATTTCCACGGGACACTGTCGCTGGAAAACAACGGAGGGTTCGCATCGGTGCGTAGTCGAGCCAAAAAGCTTGATCTGAAAGCCGGCGACGTGGTGGTGGCGAAAATCCGGGGCGATGGCCGAGAGTACTCGCTTAACCTTTATCTGACTCGACCGCTGGTCGCCTTTTCCTATCGCGCCACTGTTCCAACGAAGAAAGACGAGTGGCTCGAAGTCCGCGTACCTCTCGAAAAATTCGAGGCGACGTCGTTCGGCAGGGTCCTACGGAATGCGGGCGCCGTCAATCCAAACGAGGTCAACGGCGTTGGTTTCATGCTCAGCGATAAGAAAGCTGGGCCTTTCAAACTTGAAATCGACTCGATCCGCGTTGAACGGGCGGCACCCTAGTTCTCCCGCATCACCGAACTTCCCGGATGTGAGGGACTGGCGGTTTGTCGTAAACAGCCCCATTGCCCGACACGCCGACACGCGGGAACCGAAAAAATCCCTGTTCACGCTTGAGCGATTCTGATAGTTAGCGGACCTCGGGCGTGGCATGTGGCGGCAATCGGTGACGACGTGGAAGGGTGCGTAATGGAAGCGAGCGTGGTATTGGGCGGACGAAAGACTCGCCGACTGCGAGCGATTCTGTCAGTGGCCGGGGCGATTTGGGCGGCGAGTTTTGTGGGTTGCGCGACCATGAAACACTCGGACACGGCCCGCACGGGTGTGGAGCAACTCTTGATCTCCAGCGCCGCTGATAAGGCGCTCGATAAGGTCGACTTACGCCCCATCGCACAAGCCAAAGTCTTTTTGGAAACCAAGTATCTCGACTGCGTCGACAAAAACTACATCATTGTTTCGCTGCGCCAGCGACTCATGCGTGGCGGTTGCACGCTGGTGGAAAAAGTCGAAGACGCGCAGGTTATCGTCGAAGTGGCGAGCGGCGGAATCGGCACCGATCGCAACGAGTTGTTCCTGGGCACTTCGGAGATACCGTTGCCGCCTCCTTCGCCCGTCTCGATTCCGCGGTTGGCGCTGATGGAACGGAAGAGGGCGATCGGCACCGCCAAGATCGTAGTGCTTGCTTATGATGCCAAAACCAAAGCCGCCGTGATCAACAACGGTTTCGCGTTGGCCCGCTCGGACCATCGGACCACCAACCTTCTGGGACTGGGCGGCATGAATAGCGGCTCGGTACACCAGGAACTGGCGAGCCACGACAAGGATCTTGACAACGCCCTGCCCAAGCTTCGCTAGAGGCGTCTAGGTTTCCCGCAAAAATCGATCGATTTCGCTGGCAACCTCGTCGGGAGCGTCTTCGAGCAGGTAGTGGTCGGCTTGCGGCAATCGCTTCACTCGAGCCCGCGGAAAGATTTTTTCGAACCGATCGAGACAGCGGGCGTCAAAGCACCAATCGCCCAGGCCCCAGATCAGTTGAACGGGTCGGTCCGCGAGTCGCGGTAAATGGCTCTCGAGCTTCGACAAAGTTTGCCACGTTGGATGCCGCTTCGTAACGGGGATATCGCGGACGAATCGCCAGATCGCCACGCGATTCCGCCAACTGTTGTACGGAGCCAGTAAGCCTTCGCGCACGTCTGCCGGTAGACCGCCAGGGCGGCGCGTTGCCATCGTCAGGGCGGCTCGCGCGAACAGATTCAGTCCGCGGAGCGCTATCCGCCCAACCAGCGGCGTCCGACAGGCGAGAATCCGGGCCGGAATATAAGGCGGCGGAAAAGCGCTGGTGTTCAGAATCACCATCCGCGCGATCCGCTCCGGGCGGGCCACCGCCGCTCCCAAGCCGATCGCACCACCCCAATCATGCACAACCAGCGTGATGTCTCGCAGGTCGAGCGCGTCGATCAACCGGCACAAATTCTCCGTGTGCTGGGCGAGCGTGTACGGGTAATCTTGCGGCTTGTCGCTCAGCCCACACCCAAGATGGTCGCAAGCGATGGTTCGATAGCGGTCGCGAAACGCCAGCACCAACGATCGATAGTAGAACGACCAAGTGGGATTGCCATGCACCATTAGCAGCGGCGATCCGGCTCCTTCGTCCACGTAGTGCATCCGTCGCTCGCTCCGCCCCGGCTCCAGGTCATACATCCGCGAGTCGAATGGGTAGAGTTCGCGCCACGATTCGGCCATTGTCCGTCCGCTTATCGAGGCCGCGGTGAACCGCGGCGGTGCTCAGCGGCTGAAAAAAGCCGCATGGAAAACAGGAAAAAACTGGAAACAACTTTAGGGGACCGACTTCGACAGGATCAGCCGGGCGTCGCCCCAGTCGACGTGGTCGCCGATATCAAAACCGACCCCTGGTTCTACCACAAGCGTTAACCGTTTGTGGCCAACGAGCGGCACAAGCAGTTCTCGCGGCCGTTCGCCACCGCGAAGACGCAGCCGAGCGAGCGGCTCGTGTTGTTCTTCATCCTGACGCACAACAACAACGCAATCGCCACGATGTCGAGCGGCGTCGTCGAGTCCCAACGTCGCCACGAACCACGCCGCGTCGGGCGGCGGCTCGAATACCAATCGAGTTCCTGCTTGCATACCGAGGCCGCGCGCGAACCTGATGCCGTTCATCGTCAGCGGACCTCCAGACACCGAGTGGTCGCGACGCCACGGCAGAGGCCATGCCAACATGGCCCGCTGGTCGGCTTCACGGGGAGTCAAGTCGGCAAGCCATCGCAGGCGAGGCGAAGACACAGCCAACTCCGCGACCGCCTCGCGCGGCAGTTCGACTTTGGCGTCTCTGGCCCATCCATGGGCCTCCAACGTCCACCCATGTTCGTCAAGCGACACTCTGGAGGCTTTCCAATAGGAGCCATCGGCCAGCCGCAATTCCCGAGTGGCTGGCGGGACGGCCGGCAGCTCGGGAGCGGCGAAAACCAAGGCGGCGACACGCGCGCGGGGCAGCATCCGCTGTTCGCCGTCCACATCCAAGACCACTCGTTCGCCATCCAATGACTCAACGATGCCTGCGATGGCGCGAAACGAATCGCCATCGCGCATGATTAATCGATCTTGATCGGCGGAGGGCCTCCACAGTACGTCGGTCGACGGTGGCAGGGAGTCGGCCTCGGCCCACACGATGCGGCCCACGGCGTCGATCGACAAAGCTAGAGATCCGCGAAACAATCCGCCCGTCAACCCGAGCCGCTCTTCGTTGAGCTTCACCGAAGCGGCTCGCAGACGCGACCCATCGCGCAGCTCGATCTTCACGGACGACGCCGAATCCTTCGACCTCGTCGACTCGTTGGCGGAAGCGGAAAATCGAATCGAAAGCAAATCGTCGAGCCGCGAAATGTCCAGATCCAGCTTGGCGTCGACGGTTGTGAGTTCAGTGGGCGGCGCGGTGTAGCGGAGTGTGCCACTGGCATCGATCGCAAGCACTTGTCCACGGAAGCGGGCGCCATCAAGACGCCGTATCACCTCTTGGGCCGCCAACTGGCGCGAGTTCGCCACTTGCTCGCCGCCACCAAGCGTTGCGAAAACGAAAACGAAAATAAAAACGAAAATGAAGACGGTTGGCGTCGGGACGATCGCGTGATGCGGCCAAGGGAAGACCACTCGGGAGGGCCGATCTGTCGAACGGCGGCGGTTGTGGCTGTGGCGGATTGGCGCCGCCGTCCCGTGTTTGGCGGGGCAAATCACGGCATGCTTCCCCGAAAGCCACGATAGTACTGTTCCAAGATGCGCTGATAGCGGGCGGGAAAGCGTTTCTCGCGAAGCGATTGGAGAAACGCTTCGCGTTGTTGAGCGGGTAGTTTTCCCCAGGCTCCGGGCGGGCCGTCCGACGACGGAGAGCTTCTTGGTTGGGGCTCCGCTTTGTCAGGTTTGGGCTCGTCGTCGGCGATCGATGGCGACGCGGCGGGCATTGGTTTGGGCTGAGCCGCCGCGCCAGAAGACGCTCCACCGCCCTGCCCCTGCTCGGCCGCCTCCTGACGTGCGGCGGCCGTCGCGAGTTGGTCGAGCAAGTCTACTAGGCCGGATTGCGCGGCCTGGGTTTTCGACCCGGTGTCGCCGCGGCCCAGTCCCTGTTTGACTTCGTCGAGTTTTTGAACGATCCGCTCGGCGATTTCCGGGCCGGCGGCGGGCCCCTGCGCCGCGACAAACGCGGATCCTGACGCGCAGGTCCAGACGAGCATGGCGAGTGTCGCGGTCGCGGCAGAAGTTGCGGCGACGCTACGTGTGCCGACGGGCGAAGGCGGCGAAAACTTCCGGAACTTTCGTTGAAACTTTCCCATAAGCCCGATAGTCTAGCGCCCGACTCGAGTCCCGTCAGCAGGGGACTCGGCGGAACGCGGATTGGCGGAAACGAGCGATGAAGCGGATCGAAGCTCCTTGTCCTTCCTGTGGCGCGCCTGTGGGATTCTCGGCGAGCGTGTCGCTGGCGACGGTCTGCGAGCACTGTGGATCGGTCGTCGCGCGGGCCGACCGCAAACTGGAAGATCTTGGAAAGGTCGCCGCGTTGGTCGAGACGGCTTCGCCGCTAGCGGTCGGGATCGAAGGCGTCTACCGCGGTAAATCATTCGTGCTGGTGGGCCGAGTCCAGTACCAGCACGCCTCGGGGGCGGTGTGGGACGAATGGTACGCGGCGTTTCCCAATGACCGGTGGGGATGGCTGGCGGAAGCCCAAGGGCGGTTCATGTTCACCGTCAATCGGAGACTTAAGGACAGCGCCCGCATGCCGACGTTGGAATCGCTGCGGCCAGGGGCGGAGCTCAAGCTGGACGATGGTCCGCCGTTTGTCGTGAATGAAGCGGGCGAGGCGCGGTTGATCGCGGCTCGCGGCGAGTTGCCGTTCCGCCCCGATTTTACCCGTCCGCATCGTTACGCCGACTTGTCGGGCGCGGGCCAGCGGTTCGCAACGCTGGACTACGACGGTCCCGCTCCGGCTGTATTCATCGGCGACATGACGACGTTGGCGCAATTGAAAATCTCGCCGGTCATTGAAGACGAATCGCAGCTGGTCAAGGTGATCGGTTCGCTGCAGATCGCCTGCCCGCAGTGTGGCGGCACGCTTGAGATTCAAGTCCCGGAAAAGACCGAGCGGGTAGTTTGTCCGTATTGCCATGGCGAGTCGGATTTCGAACAGGGCAATCTGAAGTATTTGCGGCAGCCGGAAATGACCAACGCGCGGCCGCTGATTCCGTTAGGAAGGACTGGTAGTTTTCGCGGCGCCGATCAGATGGTCATCGGCTTCATGCAACGTTCCGTCCATGTCGAAGGGCGCGAATATTTTTGGACCGAGTACCTGTTGCACAGCGAAACTATGGGATTCCGCTGGCTGGTGAACGACTCGGGACATTGGACCTATGTCGACCAAGTGTCGCCGGGCGAGGTGCGGCGCGGAAGCGGAAACGCCTACTATGCCGGCCGGTCTTACCGGTTGTTCCAACGCTGTCCGGCGACGGTGCGCTGCGTGATCGGCGAGTTCTTTTGGAAGGTCGTGGTCGGAGAACAGGCGTTGGTTTCGGACTATATCGCACCGCCTGAAAGCCTCTCTGAGGAGATCGCGTTGTTTTCCGATGCGTCGGCGGGCGGCAGCGCGGTGGAGGCGACTTATTCCCATGGCGTCTACGTGCCTCATGACGAGGTGGCGCGGGCCTTCGCCGTTCGGCTGGCAGCGCCCGCTTGGGGCGTGAAGCCAAACCAGCCCAATCCCGTCGACAGCCGTATCTACGGCCTCTGCCCCGTTTTCTTGGCGATGCTCTGGCTGTTGAACTGGGCCATTCAATCGCTCAGGCCGGCGGGCACGGTCGACGGCGCCTGGTTCTGGTGGATGACAGTGGGAATTCTTGGCGTGCCGCTTATCGCGTTTCTTTATCAGCGGGCATTCGAAGGAAATCGTTGGCAGGAAAGCTACATCGAACACGGCAAGTAGATTTGTAGCGGCTACAAGGCCGCCGGGAGTGAACGCGAATGTTGCTCAAGTTTTACATGACATGGTGTTTCGGGCTGCTGACCGCGTTCGCCATTGTCGCTTCGCTGGGAATCAAACCGCCGAGTATCGGTTTTTCAACGGGTGACACGCGCGGCTACGGCGGATCGTCGGGATTTTTTGGCGGACATGGCAGTG
>JBJTOW010000361.1:0-4998 GCA_046074805.1 Planctomycetota bacterium
ACTTGCACGAGCGACACGCCCGCCTCGACCAATCGCCGAGCCAACAAGACACTCTGCCCGTACGCATGGCGACCGTAGCGGTCCCGCGTTACGTCATCCTCGGCCGCGATTTCAAACGCGCGCCGTGCCGCTCCGCCCGCGACCAACTCGACCGCCCGCTCGCGGTACCGGTCGTAATTCGCCACGGCGACACCCCGCTCCATTGCGTCGAGACGCGAATTGAGTTGCTCCAGCAGTTCCCGCCGCTCGCCCACCCGCGCCATCGTCAGGCCAGTTCGCAACTCTCCGCCCGGCACCGTGAATTCGGGTAGCGACGGATCGCAGTCCAAAAACCAGGGGTCGTACTGCCGCCCCAGAAAGCCGGCGTCTGTGCCCGGCCACGGATCCTGTCCGTTGTTGTTCGCCATTCGTCGCGGCAGGGAAATCGACGCCGGCAAGCCGCCAAACGCCGGCCGTAACGCCTGCACGATCGCGTTGTACGACGGCCAGTCGTTGGGGCGGCCAGGGCCCGCATTCTCACGGCTTAAAGGCACGTGGGGCATACCCGTTAACATCTGATAGCCACTTGTCGAATGCGCGCTGTCGCCCGTGACCATCGAACGCACCACGGCAATCCGATCGGTACAGACAGCCGTCTTCGGCATCAACTCGCCGACGAGCAACCCCGGTGTGCGGGTCGCGATCGCCCCGAATTCGCCGCGGATCTCGGCCGGCGCTCCCGGTTTGGGATCCCACGTTTCATGGTGCGGGATGCCACCCGAGTTGAATAGGACGATGACCGACTTGGCCCGTACCTTGCGTCCCTGGGCCTCGGCACAAGCTCTTCCCCGCAACAGGGCATCGAGTCCCAGCCCGCCCAGTCCAATTCCACCCACCCTCAGGCAGTCGCGCCGCGTGATTCCGTCGCACAATCGCTCGCCCGCCGTCATGAACCGCAACATCGTTGCTTTCTCCGCGAAATCCCCGCCTTGAGCTCTCAGATCATATTGCGTAATCGGCGAAGTTGCTTGACAGTTTTGACTTTACCGATTCATAATCCGGCTCTTATTTGATTTCAACAAGCGTCGTTTGGTGCGGCCCGACGCCGGTGTGGGCCACCTAATGGCAAAATGTATTCCTTTGTCGCACCATTCGCTCCTACTGGCGCTACTTCTGGCACTTCATCTGGCAGGCTTCACCTATGGATCGCTCATCCTTAACGCCCTCGCCACGCACAACGCGACTGTCAGCCCTGCCTTCGCCAGTGTCGTGCTTGCCCCTGCTGTCGGCGTTCCTGCTCCTCGGGTTCGTCTGCTTAGCACCTAAGCCACTGTCTGCTCAACAGGCGACACTCAAGCCGGAAGAGCAAGCCGCGCTGATCCTAAACGCGGGGCATCGAGCGTACAACGAGAAACAGTGGAATGTCGCGGCCGACCGGTATCGAGAATACGTGCAGAAGCACGCGAACCAACCGGGCGTGCAGGCGGCTCGGTTCGGCCTCGGACTCAGCCTGTTGGAGCTCGTTCCTCGGGACTACAAGGCGATCACCGAGTCGCTGACTCCGCCCGCGTCGACCGCTGATTTTCCCCAGCGAGCGGAATCGCTGTACTACCTTGGGTTGGCTCATCGCGGTTGGGGCTACGATTCCCTCGCCCAGATCGTCGCCAAGCCGAACGAAGCTCCGGCCCTGAAGCAGGCCGCCGCCCAGCAGTTCGCTCAGGCCGCGCAGCGATTCGGCGAAAGCCACACCGCGTGGGCGGCTCGGCCGAAGACTGCGCCGGCCGCTCCGATGCCGGCCGCCCCGGCCGCCAGCCCCGCCGCCCCGGCTACAGCCGCACTCGCGCCGGAAAACGAGTGGTCCGTGCGTGTGCGGTGCGACCAAGCCGAAATGCTGCTCGCTCAGGAAAAATGGAAAGAGGCGGCCGACTTGCTGACGCCGATTGTCGCCGACGCGACGCTCTCGACCAGCCGCTATCTGTCGCTCGCCCACTACCTGCTCGGCAATGCCGGCTTTCAACTCAGCGATTGGGCTTTGTCGGTGCGTTCGCTGAGCAAGCTGGCCCCGTTCGCCGACCCCGTCTTCGGCGTTCATGCCCAGTACCTGCTGGCTCGAACCCATCATCAACTGGATGAACGCGCGGAGGCGGCGGCGCTGTACGAGGCGGTGGTCGCGGGTTATCTCAAACAAAAAGTGGCCGCCCAACAACAGTTGCAAAACGCGGCCGCTTTGCAAGGCCAGCCCGAGGAACGGGCACGGCTCGAAGAGCTGACGCGAACGGTCCCCGAACATGTGGCCAAGGCCCAGTTCCATTGGGCCGTGCTGCTGTTGGAACAGCAAAAGTCGGCGGACGCTTTGCCGCGTTTCACCGCTTTTTTAGAACAGCATCCCAAGTCGCCGCTAGCGGACGACGCCCGGCTCCGCCAAGGCATGTGCCAAGTGGAACTCAGGCAGTTCCCGGCGGCGCTAGCAACGCTTCAACCGCTGCACCCCCACCCGACTCTCGCGGACCGGGCTTTGCTGTGGACGGCCCGCGCGCAACTCGGAGCCGCCGACCCAGCTCAGGCCGCCCCCTACCAGCAGGCGCTCAACAACGCGATCACGTTGCTCAGCCAAGCCGCCGATCGCGCGAACCAGCGGGTCGCCGCAGAACCGGCCGCGAAGCTCCGCCGAGCGGAAATTTTGCTGGAACTGGGCGACTTGCAGCAAGCGAACAAACAACCGGCGCCGGCCGCCGCGACTTACGAGACAGCGATCAAGGAGAACCTCGCGCCGGAACGTCTGGAAGAGTTCTCGCAGCGCCGCGTTATCGCACTGCATCTGGCGAACCAACTGGACGCCGCCGACACGGCCGCTCAGCAGTTCGCCCAAAGCTACCCGCAGAGCCCGCTGCTGGCTTCCGTGATGTTCCGCGCGGCCGAAAACGCCGCTTTGCGAGCCGCCGCGATCGATCCCGCGCAGACACCCGCCAAGAATCCCGATCTGCAAAAGTGGCTGACGGAAGCGGCCAGCCGCTACAAAACGCTGCTCGAAAAGTTCCCCGAATTGCCCCAAGCGTCGCTGGCGCGCTACCGCTGGGCGCTCGCCCAGTATCGCCTCAGCGATCTGGCCGGCGCCCGCAAGTTACTCGCGGAAATCCCAACATCCGACTTCCAAGGTGAGCTCGCCGCCGGCCCTTACTATCTGGCGGATTGCGTACTGCGCGAACTGCCCGCCGACGACTCCGACGCGCTGGCGGTCGCTCGCCAATTGCAAACGCTGGATGAAGCTCAAAAACTGCTCGACCAATTCGTGGGTTTGCAGGGCCCTGATCCGGCGAAAGCGGCGCCGCAAACGCCTGACGCCCTGTTGAAGCTCGGCTATTGCCAACAGCGGATCGCCCGGCAGCTTGCCGATCCCAACGTTCGGAATCAAAAGCTGCAAGCCGCGCGACAAGCGTTCGAACGCATCGGCCAGCAGTTCGCGACGAGCGCCGCGGCGCCAGCGGCCGCCTTGGAACGGGCGAATTGCTTGGTCGAGCAAAACGATCTCGGGGGTGCCCAAGCCGAACTGACGCGATTCCGCGCCGACCCGCTGAAAGGAAGCCCGATCGCGCCGCTGGCATGGCTGCGGCTCGCGCAGTTGTTGCGCGTCCAAAACAAGCCGGCCGAAGCGGCGGCACTGCTGCTCGAGGCGCGCAACAGCTACGAAGCGGCGCTCGCCGCTGATCCGGTTCGCGCGCCATGGGCGTCGCTGCTGGCCTATCACCACGCCGTTGCTGCGAAGGAGTCGACCACTGATCCGGCGAAGCTCGTCGACGTGCAAAAGCTGTTTGAAGCCGTCGCGCAAAAGTACGCCGCAACGCCCGAGGGACCGGAAGCGGCGTGGCGTTCGGGGCAATGCCGCCGGGAGGAAGCTGTCGCCCGCCAGCGACTCGCCTTCGCCGCGCGTGAAAAGACCGGCCTGAAGCCCGAAGAAGTGGCTGCGGCGACAAAGCTCGTCGACGACGCCACCAAGGCGCTCGCCGAGGCCGGCCAGTTCCTCGTCCAGCAAGCGGGTGCCGTGGCTGCGAAAGCGGCCGGCTCGGACGTGCATCAACGCCTGTTGTACGAGGCGGCTTGGTGTTTTCAAGCGGTCGCCGATGCCGAAATCTCGGCCGCCCGCGCGAAACTGGCCGAGGAACAATTGAAAGCATGGCTCGACCAACAGGCGAAGGCGCCACCGCCCGCCACCGCGCCTCCGGCCACCGCACCGCCCGCCATCGCACCGGTTGTCCCGCAACAGCGCCGGCCCGATCCGCCGCTGAGCGCGATCGGGATCCAACCCGCCGAGCAACTCGCGCGGACTCAGTACCAGGCGCTCATCGCGGCGAAAGGCGACTCGCCGATCGCTGTGCTGGCTCGGCTGGAGCTCGCCGAACTGCATGCCCGCCGCGGTGAACTGGATCCCGCCATCGCGATACTCAGCGAAGCGATCGACCTTGAACCGGCGCCGGCCGTGGAAGAGCGGCTGCGATTGCGTTTGGGCGTCGTGCTTGTCGCCAAAAAAGACTACGCGAACGCGCTGCCCCAGTTCTCCGCAGTCGCCGCGAACCCGCAGAGTCCGCTGGCGGCCGAAGCCCGGTACCGCGCCGGCGAAAGCCAGATGGAAGCGGGCCAGTTCGCGAAAGCGATCGAACTGTGGCTGCCGTTCCGCGACCAAGGGCCGCTGCAAAATGTGCCCGGACTGAGCGACCGTGTGCTCTTGCGATTGGGACACGCCCAGGCGCTCGCCAATCAGTGGGACCAGAGCCGCCAATCCCATGACGCGTTGTTGCAACGGTTCGCGCAGAGCGCGTACCGCCAGGACGCGCGCTACGGGATCGCGTGGAGCCTTCAAAACCAGAAACAGTTCGACCAAGCCGCGCAGCAGTACCAACAGGTGATTCAGGAAACCGCGACCGAAATCGCCGCCCGCGCCCAGTACCAGCTGGCGATGTGCCGCGTCGAACAACGGCGCCTGCCCGAAGCGGTCAACGAGAAGGTGTTCTACATCAGCCCCAA
>JBJTOW010000362.1:0-2579 GCA_046074805.1 Planctomycetota bacterium
CGGTTCCCTCTGCGGAACTCGCGGAACCGCGTCTGTCCACGCGGCTCGAACCACGCCTTCAGGCTTCCCTGGATTGTCGCCATCCCGAGTGGGGACTGACAGAGTGGCGCATTGGCGGCTCCCCGCCGCTCAATGCCGCTCCCGTTAGCGCAGACATCGGGCTTCCGCTTCCAGCGACAGTGGCGATCATGCGGTTCCTCGGACCTATGCCGCTGGCCGCACATACGCGGCTGGTCGAAGCCTATGTCCGCGGGGCTGACCTTGTTGTCGAGTACGGCGAGAACCCTGACGGCGACCGCTGCGAGCTTTACTACCGAGCGTTGCCATGCGGGTCGCTTGAACCGCGAGAAAGCCGAAGCGAGGCTCCCAGTCAGCCTCATCGGCACGGCGTCGCTGGGATTGTGTATGCCGGAGTCGAACTGTGGGTATCGGTACAGACACGAACGCTCGACAGCCGGCCGCGAGTCGGTGTCGGCAACCTGTTCCCAGCGGGCACGCAGGTTTTGACGGTACCCGATTGGCCCGAGCGGGGTTTGCGGGTGTTCCGTCTTCCTGGAATCCAATTAAGCTATATCGAAAGTGTCTACCCGGCGGATGTGGCGGATGACGCGAACTTGGCGGATACTAAAGACGATGCAGGCCATGTGGCGACTTGGGCCGGGCTGAATGTGGTCTGGATGGAAAAAGGGGTGATCCGCCGATGCCGCGTGCGCGGCTGGTGGGTGGCCCGCGAGGGAGACTTGGAAGTCGCGGCCGCATTGACCCAAGACTTCCTCGCCGAAGCACCGCCACTGACCGCGTAGTCAGAAGGGATGTGTTGATAGTTGTCAGTTGTCAGTTGATGGTTGTCAGTTGTGAGTCGCTAGTTATCGGGGCGAAATCGGGCTGCGAACGTTATACGGATCACGAGCAACCGACCAGCGACAACCGACAACCGGCAACCGACAACTAGCCGCAAGCCTCCCCCTCCCTCCCTCCCAATCACTCTAGGTTTTCAACAGGAATCCATCGCATGTCGCTCGCGCTTCGTCAGCGTCTCTTCACCGAGCTCGATACGCTTCCGTTGATCGATCCCCACACGCATATCAACGCGCTCTACCCGGCTTCGAAAACGCTGGCCGACATCCTTGGTTACCACTACTACACGGAGCTCGCCCATTCGGCGGGAATGCCGAAGTCGGAGATTGAGGAGCCCGGGCTTGATCCGCGCGAGAAGGTGCGGCGGCTCATCGCCAATCTGGGGCCGGTGGACAACACAATCCAGTACAGCTGGTTTCTGGAGATGCTGAACCAGTTGTTTGACCTGCCGGTGGAGCGGGTCTCGGAGGAGAATTGGGAAGAGATTTATGACGCGACGGCGGCCAAGATGGCGGCCCCGGACTGGCGTTTCGAGGTGATGAAACGCAGTCGGCTGGAAAAAGTTTTTCTGACGAACGATTTCGACGATCCGCTGGAGGGCTTTGACACCCAGGATTTCGTGCCGTGCCTGCGCACCGACGACTTGGTCTTTCATCTGGGCCGATCGGATGTGCGTCAGCGGTTGTCGCGCGCCAGCGGCTTGTCGATCGACAGCGCGAAGGCGGTTCGCGACGCGTTGGCTCGACTGTTCCACCATTTCACGTTGAACAACGCGCGGGCATGCGCTATTTCGCTGCCTCCCGATTTCGCCCCGGCAGCCGTTTCGGCGGGCCGAGCGGAGACGGCGATCGAGTCGTTGCTGCGACGCGGGGGCGAAGCCCCGGAGAGCGACCGCCGCGCCGCGTCGCATTTCGTGTTCTGGACGCTCGCGGAACTGTGTGAACAGTATCGGTTGCCATTCGACCTGATGATCGGCGTTAATCGCGGTGTTTACGCCGATGGCGTCCATCAGGGCAGGGACCTGTACGACAGCCGTGTTTCGCTGATTCAATACAAGGGCCTGTTTAACGCCTTTCCGAATGTCACGTTCCCGATCTCTGTGCTCGCCAGCGTCACCAACCAGGAACTGGCCAGCTACGCATGGATCTTCCCCAACGTCGTCACCAATGGGCATTGGTGGTACTCGAATACGCCGAGCTTCATCGAGCATGACTTGGCGGCGCGTCTGGAGGCTGTGCCACGCACCAAGCAGATTGGCTACTACAGCGACATGTACAAGTTGGAATTCGCATTGCCGAAGTTCGCCATGTACAAGCGGATCCTCGCGAAAGTGCTGGCTCAGCGGTTCGTCGAGGATCGGGGCTGGAGTGAGACCCAGGCGATCGAGCTGGGCAAGCAAGTCCTGCGCGGCAACGTCGAAACCACGTTTGGTTATTCGGGGCCACGAGCTGGAACTCTCGGCGTGCCGCTGGCCACTCCTTCCGCCTCGTCTTGGAACGACACTTCGGCCGCGTCAGGGGCAGGTAGCGCTGAGTCGTCGGGGGCCAGCGCTGGATGGAATGCTTTGGGCGGTGGACTGGCCGGCGCGGCGGTCGCTGGAGTTGCGGGAGCGGCACTGGGAGGTCTGGCCGACGCCATGGCCGACCACGCATCGCCGGCGGTCGCGAGCGATGAAGCGAATCCGTTTGTGGACGACGAGTCGACCGAAATCACCACCTTCG
>JBJTOW010000363.1:0-7087 GCA_046074805.1 Planctomycetota bacterium
GCGCCAATCTGCAGAAAACTGCGGCGATGAACACCCTCGCAATCACGCGCTGTTCCGGAAAACAAGCTCAGCATCGAAAGACTCCGGTGGGCTAGTCAGGTTGGTAGGTTGGCAGGTAGGTAGGTTGGCAGGCGGCCGAAGGTGGAAAGTGGGTGGGAGGCAGCGGGCAGGCGGGCGGGATTTTGGCGAACGCGACGGTATCGCATTGGTCGGGCAAGCACGCCGCAGCCCACGCCAGTCTCACTGCGTTGTCCTATCGACCGCAAAGATCGAAGCAACTCGATCTATAGTAACCAATTCGGACATGGCGCGGCAACGGTCGAATTTTCCGGTCGCGAAAATGGTCAAGCGGCCCGTTTTTCCGTTTTCCAATCAGCCATGCGACGTTCTCCGTGTTCCGCCGCGTGGAAACGGCTCGTTCATCGCATGGACGCTTCCGCGGCATGGGGGCCGTTCGAGATGAACTGGCAACCAGACGGACGGCGCGGCATAATGGCTTCCCGCACGAAGAGCTTGGAAGTTTTTGCTTTCCGCGCGTCATTCGCCGCCGACCTACCTGACGACCCGCTCGTCCAACCGCTTGCCCCGCCTAACCGCCTGGCCCGCCTTCATCGGGAGAACTGCAATGTCGAGCTATTCCGCTTGCGTTTCGCAAGGCCGACTTGCCCTTGCCGTCGCCGCAGCTTTAACCGCCGCAGCCGTTGCCGCGAACGCCTTTGCGGACGCGCCGCGACTGGTCGTGAGTCCCGCGGAAACTCGGTTGTCGGGCAACTTCTCGCGGATCCAACTGTTGGTCGGCCGGGGCGACAGCGCGGGCAAACTAGACGACCGCAGTGAGGATCTGACGTCCAAGGCGCGATACGAATCGTCGAATCCGGCGGTGGTCCAGGTTTCGCCCGCCGGACTGTTGCTGGCGACTGGAGACGGCCAAGCGACGGTCACGATCTCTCACGATGGACAAACCCAACAGGTGCCGGTGTCCGTGACGGGCGTGGTTGATCACCCCAAGGTGAAGTTCACCGAACAGATTCGGCCGATCCTCAACAAGGCGAGCTGCGCGACGGCCGCTTGCCATGCCGCTCAGCATGGCAAAGGCGGCTTTAAGCTTTCGGTGTTTGGGTCCGAGCCCGACAACGATCATCTCGCCATCGTCCGCGATGTGATTCAGCGGCGGTTCGATCCCGTGGTGCCCGAAAACAGTTTGGTGTTATTGAAGCCCACCATGCAGATGCCGCATGGTGGCGGCCGTCCGCTCGACAAAAATTCGGTGGACTACCGCATCTTCCTAGCGTGGCTTCGCTCTGGCGCGCCGGGTCCCTCCAAGGACGACGCCGAAGTCGTAAGGCTGCATGTGACGCCGAGCCGCCGTGTCGGAGTGGTGGGGAGTGAGCAGCAGTTGCGAGTCGAAGCGGAGTTCCCCAATGGCGAGCGTCGCGATGTGACGGCATCCGCGCGGTTCGACACCATGGATGACGGCGTCTTGGCGGTCACGCGTGATGGCCTTGTTACGGCGGTGGGTAAAGGCCAAGCCCCGATCATGGTCCGCTACGAGGGGCAAGCCGAAATCTCGTTGTTCGTGATTCCGTACGCCGACAACGTGGCGCTTGCCGAATGGAAGAGCGTCAACTTCGTGGACGAGATGGCGGCCGCCAAGTTTCGCGAACTCGGAATCGAGCCGTCGCCACTGTGCGACGACGCGACTTTCGTGCGCCGCGCTTATCTCGATGCCATCGGCACCTTGCCCACGCCCGACGAAGCGCGGCGATTCATCGAATCCACCGAGCCGTCCAAGCGTGAACGGCTCGTCGATCGGCTCCTCGGACTGACCGGCGATCCCGCGCAGGACATCCACAACGATTGGTACGCCGCCTACTGGTCGCTGCGATGGTCCGATCTGGTGCGCAATTCGAGCCGATCGCTTGGGCCCCAGGGGATGTGGGCGTTGCACAACTGGATTCGCGAGTCATTCCGCACGAACAAGCCATTCGATCGGTTCGTCGGGGAACTGGTGACGGCAAAGGGATCGATCTACGGCAGCGGACCGGCGAATTTCTTCCGCGTGAACGCCACGCCCACCGACCTTACCGAAGCCATCTCCCAGACGTTCTTGGGCATCCGTTTGGAATGCGCCAAGTGCCATCACCATCCATTCGAAAAATACAGCCAGGACGATTACTACGGACTGGCCGCGTTCTTTTCACGAGTAGGCTCGAAGAACAGCGAAGAGTTCGGGTTATTCGGACGGGAACAGGTTGTTGTAGTCCGCGAAACGGGCGAGGTGTCGCATCCGCGAACTGGCAAGCGGATGGAGCCCAAAGCGCTCGACGGCCCCGCGTTCGATGATCCGCTCGACCGCCGCTTACCGCTCGCTCAGTGGATGACAGCGAAAGACAACCCGTACTTCGCGCGCAACATCGCTAACCGCTACGTCGACTTTTTACTTGGCCGCGGGCTCGTCGAACCGGTGGATGACATGCGGAGCACCAATCCGCCGTCGAACCCGCCGTTGCTCGACGCCCTGGCGCGGCGCTTGGTCGATTCGAACTACAATCTCAAGCAGCTGATCCGCGTGATCATGACCAGCCGCTTGTATCAGTTGTCCGCGCAGCCAACGCAGGTGAACGCGGCGGACAGCCGTTTCTACAGCCACTTCTTTGTGAAGCGACTCGCCGCCGAACCGCTCGCCGACGCCGTGGATCGCGTAACCGGCGTGCAAACTAAGTACAAAAGCTTGCCGCTTGGCACACGCGCGATCGAATTGCCGGACGCCGAGTACCCGGATTATTTCCTCAACACATTCGCGAAGCCACGGCGGGCCAGCATCTGCGAATGCGAACGCAGTCCGGACGCGAATCTGGCCCAAGCGCTCCATACGCTCAATGGCGATACGCTGGTCGCCAAGATCGGCGATTCCAAGGGTTTGGTCGCTAAGCTGACGGCGTCCGACAAAACCCATGAACAGATTGTCGACGAGCTCTACTGGGTGACGCTCAGCCGCCCCGCGACTCCCGCCGAACACCAGGCGACGCTCCATTTTCTCGATGAGGCGCCAACCCGCGAGGAATGCTACGGCGACCTGCTGTGGGCGCTGATCAATTCGAAACAGTTCCTCTTCGTGCGGTAACACGCTTCTCGCAAGCTTTTCCAGGAATCGATTTCATGCGTTGCTGTTTCGCCAGCTCCTATGGTCGCCGCGGCCTTGGTTTTCAGTGGCTCGCTTCGGCCGTTGCTCTTCTGTTAATCGCGGCGGCGCCGACCGCGTGGTTTGTGGCCTCGCCCACTTGCGTGGCCCAGGAGACGGCCAAGCCAGCCAGCGTCAAGGCCGCGACGGAAAAAGCGGGGGAAGGCCAGCCGCGCGGATCGATCGAGTTGCCTGCGACCGACGACGGTCTGCCAGGGGCTGGTCCAATCCGACGGTATGACTGGTTTCGTGGTCTCTGGACGCAAAAGCGGACGGCGTGGTCTAAGCGGGTGGAACAAGACGCGGGGGCCGTGGTATTCCTCGGCGACTCGATCACGCAGGGCTGGGGAGATGAATTGGGCGGAGCGTTCGCCGGAATGAAGGTCGCCAATCGCGGGATCAGTGGCGACACGACCCGTGGCATGTTGTTGCGTCTTCGTGACGATGTGCTCGCTCTCAAACCGACAGGCGTCGTTATGCTCATGGGGACGAACGATCTCGAAGAAGGGGCCGAGCCCGAGACGATTGCGGGCAACTTCAAGTTGATTGTCGGCGAACTCAAACGGCACAATCCGCAAATGCCAATCATCGTCAGCGCCGTCTTTCCCAGTTCGGCATCGAAGAAGCGGCCCGCCGACAAGATCAAGAAGGTCAACGAACTGTACGCGGCCGCCCTCAAAGGCGACTCGCAAGCCACGTGGATCGACACTTGGACGCTGTTTGCTGACGCACAGGGCGACGCCAAGCCGGCCGAATTCCCCGATCTGCTCCATCCAAACAAAGCGGGATACGCCAAGTGGGCCGCCGCGTTGCGGCCCATCCTGGCGACGCTGGGGTTTGTCGAAACCACGCCAGATCCGTTTTCGGTCGAACCGGGTTTCGAAAGCCTGTTCAATGGCCGCGATTTGACCGGGTGGACATTCCGCGACGCGAAGACGTTCGCGGTCGATGGCGAATTGGTTGGCAAGGCGGCCAGCGGCGACGGTCGCTATGTCGCGAAACATGGCCGCTTGATTGTCACTACGCCGCCCGAGGGTCGGCGGATCCAGCAGTTGTGGACGGTCCGCGAGTTCCCCGGCGACTTCACGCTGAAGTTGGAATTCCGCGCGACGCCGAACGCCGACAGCGGCGTGTTCCTTCGCAAGCCACAACTGCAATGCCGCGACTATCCGCTCGCCGGCCCGTACAAAAACCTTGAAAAATACCGCGCGCAGGACTGGAACGAGTTGGTCGTTGTGGTCCGCGATAATGTGGCCCGCTGCGAGTGCAACGGCGAACTGCTGGAGGGAATGTTCAAGCTGCCGGCGACCGGACCGATCGGCTTGGAGGGCGATCGCGGCCAAATGGAGTACCGCCGGATTCGATTGCGGGTCGACGCTCCGAAGTAACGGTGGTCGGCTTTTCAGCATTTGGGCTTCAGAGCGATTCGACGTCAGTGAGATTTGGCGTCGATTGCTTTGTCGCTCGCTGGATGGATCGGTAGAAACACTTGCCGCTGGGCCAAGGAGCGACTGTTTGTGCCGCCGCCACCGACCGTTTCGCGTCTCCTGTTCTGGCCGACATTTTTATGGAACGCGCTGCTGGGCCGCGTGTTGGGCGTCCGCCGATGGTGGGACCGCGTCGATCATCACCTGTTGCTCGGCGCGTTGCCATTGCGGCGGGATGTCGCGGCCCTTGCGGCCGAAGGTGTCGCGGCGGTGGTGAACACGTGCGAGGAGTACGCCGGGCCCGTCGAGGAATATCGGCGATATGGTATTGAACAGTTGCGGGTGCCGACGACCGACTTTCATCCGCCGACGCTGGACAGTATCAGGTTGGCCGTGGATTTCATCCAACAGCATGTGGCCGCCGGCCAATCGGTTTATGTGCATTGCAAGGCGGGTCGGGCGCGTAGCGCGACGGTGGTCCTCTGCTGGCTGGTGGCCTACCGCGGCATGACCGTCGAGCAGGCTCAGCGGCATTTGCTCGCCTGTCGACCACATGTCATGGCAACCTTGGGCCAACGTACGGTTGTCCAGGAATGGGCCGCAAGTTGCTCGCCCGTAATTGCCACTGCTTCCAGCGATCGCTAAGCTCGTCTCCACCTAGTCCATAATCCACTTTCCACGCGGTGATCCGCGCGGAATATCTCGCTTCGAAACGATCTTTGAACGTGCGCCGTCCGCTGTGTGGTCGCGTTCATCAATCCGCAGTGAGGCTGTCATGCGCAAACTCGTGAGCTGTAATGGAATGCCGGCGGAAACCATGCCGTTGGGCGAAGTTTTAGAGTGCGATGGGATCTCGCGGCGGTTGAAACGCCGCGAATTCCTGGCTGCCATCGCGTCTGGCCTGATGGCGTTGGAACAAGTCTCGCGATCCTGGATCTCGCCCTGCTCAATCCCATCCATTTTCGGCCCAAGGCTGGCCCAGGCTCAGGCTCAGCCGCAAACCCCGACAACCATGGTCGATGGCCGCAAAATCAGCGTCGAAGCGGTTGAGCCGGTGCGAGGGATGACGCCAACCATCCAGTTCGATATGAGCAAAGCGATGGCGAATCCGACCATGCAGTTTCAGAATGGCAACATGATCCAGCGCCCGGGAGGCGGAGGTGCTGGTGTGGCCAAGGCAGCAGTGGGTGGAGTCGGCCTCAGTGGCCCCTTAGCATCGTACGGCATCGCGTTGTCGGTCGCGGCGCCGGGAAACAATGCTCGGGCGGTCGGCAAGGCGGCCGACGTGATTCTCGAGGTTGCGCCAGAAGTGAAAGCAGTCGACGACAACGGCGAAACGATGGAATCGCCACCCCTTCCATTCGCGGCCATCCACTTCGCGGAATTCGAGCAGCGCAACCCCGGCAAGCAATTCGTGTATCTGCGGGCGAGCAAGGAAGTCCGAACGGCCCTGAAAACGCTCGACGGCGAACTGGTGGTCACTCCGGGTAGAAATGTGGTCGTCGAGTTCCCCGCGCCGATCAACGGCAAAGTCACGAAGAAGGCTTATGAAGAATCATTCGCCGTCGAGTCGCTGCAAGCCGGGCCGGACAGCATCCGCGTGATAGCATTGTTTCCCGCTCCGAAGAATCAAGCGACTCCGATGAACATGCAACAGTTCATGCAGATGTCGATGGTCCCCAACGAGAAGAATTCGTGTCTTGTGGAGATCGTCGACGACCAGGGCGACGTGCATTATCCCAGTAGCGGCGGTTCGAGCGGTGGAACGCAAATGTCCACGTTCAGCTTTGGTGGAACCACTGGTCAGCCGGGCAAGCCGGTAAGGCAACGGCAAGCCGCGCCAGTTCCGACCAGTCGAGCTTTCGACTTCCAACCATTGCCTGCGGGACGCTCCGTCAAGGCGGTGCGTTTGCGTTGGATTGAACGCACGGGGGCCTCGCGCCGCGTTCCATTTCAATTGCGGGACATTCCGGTTTCCGGCTAATCGTCCAGCGTTGGCGCCGAAGGCACCGCTTTCCCCACGGACGCCACCTCGGCAACGCGAACGATCGCCGTGCGAAAAATCGAGATTAACGCGACGCTCTTTGGAGTGCGGGGCCGAAGGCACCGCTTTCCCCACAGACGCCACCTCGGCAACGCGAACGCTCGCCGTGCGACAAATCGAGCTCGACGCAACGCTCTTTGGAGTGCGAGGCCGAAAGCACCGCTTTTCCCACGGACGCCACCTCGTCAACGCGAACGCTCGCCGAGCGAAAAATCGAGCTCGACGCAACGCGCTTTGGAGGGCGGGGTCGAAGGCACCGCTTTGCCCACGGACGCCACCTCGGCAACGCGAACGATCGCCGTGCGACAAATCGACATCGACGCAACGCTCTTTGGAGTGCGGGGCCGAAGGCACCGCTTTACCCACGGACGCCACCTCGGCAACGCGAACGATCGCCGTGCGAAAAATCGAACTCGACGCGACGCTCTTTGGAGT
>JBJTOW010000364.1:0-3703 GCA_046074805.1 Planctomycetota bacterium
GTATGTCCCCTTCCGGCCGCGAATTAACGGTCTTGACCAACAGCGGCAAGTTTGTCGTATGGGACCTGAAACATGGCGTAGTTCGCTTCCACAGAACCATCGCCTCCCCCGGGTCGGATATGAACGTCGCGTACTCGCCCGACGGCAAGCGGCTCTACATTTACGGACCTTTCGGACTTCGCGTGTGGGAATTGGGCACCGCCCGAGAACTACCCCAAGTGGAATCGCTCCGCAGACGGCATGTCATCAGCCTCGATTTCGACCTGGCTCACAGCCGAATCGTGACCATGTGCGACAATCGGACCGTCGAGATCCGCGACTATGATTCGCTGGAATTGCTGCGTCGTTTTAGCCCCAATTCGGCGTTGACCTACGCGCGGTTTGGCCAGGAACCCGGCACGATCCTTGTTGGCATGTGGAACCTCTCCGACGCCGAGACGAACCGGCTGTATTTTCGCGAAATGTGGCTGCCGGAATGCAGCGAGCACGGCCACGCGGAAATGTGGGATTACAGCAGCGGCAGTCGTATCAGCTCCGTTTTCGCCTTTCGCGGATTCGGCGACCGCGAAGGGTATGTGCTTTCGCCAACCGGCGTCATGGGCCTCGATTCGCATCGCCGCGTGCGATACGGCCGCTGGCCCACACGGAACGCGTATAGCCGGAACGAGTTGGTCGAGGCCGGCAAGCAATTCTTGCAGCGCGACTACAATGGCGTTGACCGCCCACCGCTTTCACCGCAGCAGCTTTTGGACGTGTGGCGAAGTTCCCCCATGGCCAACCCGGAACGCAAATCGAACGAGAAAGTTTCGGCCAACGGTGCTTGGGACCGCGAATCGCCCTGGAACGGCGTGCCCGTGACAGCGCCCAGAGCCGCGCCCAGAACAGTGCTGGGCATGTTAAAGTCTTCGGAATGACCGCCATCCTCGGCATTTCCGCCTATTATCACGACTCGGCCGCCGCCCTGGTGGTCGATGGCCGGATTGTCGCCGCCGCGCAAGAAGAGCGGTTCACGCGAACCAAACATGATGCCGCGTTTCCGAAAAACGCGGTCGATTACTGCCTTCGAGAGGCGGGCTTGGACGCTTCGCAACTCGACTATGTCGGCTTTTACGACAAGCCGTTGCTGAAGTTCGACCGCCTGCTGGAAACCTATCTCGGATACGCTCCCCGCGGCTTCCGCTCGTTCGCCGCCGCCCTCCCGGTCTGGCTGCGGCAAAAGCTGAAGCTCGACCGAGAATTGCGTCGCGGCTTGAGCGGCCAGTTTCGCAAGCGGCTGGTCTACGCCGAACACCACGAATCGCACGCGGCCAGCGCGTTCTTTCCGTCGCCGTTCGCCGAGTCGGCCGTGTTGACAGTGGACGGCGTGGGCGAGTGGGCGACGGCCAGCTACGGCGTCGGCCGCGGCCACCGCCTTGAACTTCTCCGCGAATTGCGTTTTCCCCATTCACCCGGCTTGCTGTACTCCGCGTTCACGCAGTACTGCGGTTTCAAGGTGAACTCCGGCGAGTACAAACTGATGGGATTGGCGCCGTACGGCGAGCCGCGGTTTGCGGACCTGATCCTGGAGAAAATGATCGATTTGAAGCCGGACGGATCGTTTCGGCTCGACCTGTCTTACTTCCAATACTGCGAAGGTCTGCGGATGATTTCGCCCCGGTTCGCGCGGCTGTTTGGCCGTCCGCCCCGCGAACCGGAAACGCCGATCGTCGACCCGCTGTACATGGATGTCGCCGCCTCGGTCCAGAAAGTGATCGAGGAAATCCTGCTGCGGATGGCATGTCACATCCAACGCGAGACAGGACAAGAGAACCTCTGTTTGGCCGGCGGCGTCGCGCTGAACTGCGTGGCGAACGGCCGACTACTGCGGGAAGGACCGTTTCGCGACCTATGGATCCAACCGGCGGCGGGCGACGCGGGCGGAGCGCTCGGTGTCGCGCTGCTCATCTGGCATCAACTGCTCGGCCAGCCCCGTGTCCCCGAACCGCTCGATAGCCAGCGAGGCTCGCTGCTAGGACCGGCGTACACCGATGAGCAGATCGCCGACTTCCTGGAAAAAACAGGGGCCGTGTCCGAGCGTTTCGCGGACGATGCCGCGCTGTGCGAACGAGTGGCCGAGTATCTGGCAAACGGCCGCGTGGTGGGCTGGTTCCAGGGGCGGATGGAGTTCGGCCCGAGGGCGCTCGGCAGCCGCAGCATCCTGGGCGACGCCCGCAATCGCGGCATGCAATCGCAGATGAATTTGAAAATCAAGTTCCGCGAATCGTTCCGCCCGTTCGCGCCGTCGGTGTTGGCCGAGCATGCCGCCGAGGTGTTCGAGGTACCGGCCGATTTTTCGAGCCCCTACATGCTGCTCGTAGCGCCCGTGCGGCCCGAACGGCGGCTCGCGCCGGCTGCGGGCGACGAGCGGCTCCGGGGCATCGACAAACTGCGGTCGGTTCGGTCCGACGTGCCCGCCATTACGCACGTCGATTACTCGGCCCGCATCCAGACGGTCGACCCCGTCCGTCATGGGAGGTACCACCGGTTGCTAGAGGCGTTCCTCCATCGTACAGGCTCGCCGGTGCTCATCAACACCAGTTTCAACGTCCGCGGCGAGCCGATCGTCTGTTCGCCCGCCGACGCCTATCGCTGCTTTTTGGCAACGGGCATGGATGCGCTGGTGCTCGAACGCCATCTCCTTGTGAAGTCGAGCCAGCGACAGGGTGCCACGGATGCCACCCGCGAGGCATATCTCGCGGAATTCAAGCTGGACTGATCGCGGTTGGTCGAGCGGCCCCCGAGCCCCGTGCCTGCGCTTTGTAGCGGTTGTGCATGCTGCGCATTTTTTTGACAACACAAATACTAGCGGCGTTGTGGCTTTTTGAGGGTGCCTTTACTCGCAAGTGGAAGCCGGATAGGGACGTTCAAGTCTGCGGCGATTTGTCGACCTAAGTCCATGATTTTAGGGAATTTAGCGTCGTTGGCGGCGAGCATTGATGGGGGCCGCCGAGCGGGCCTGTGAGGGGGGTGTGGCGAGTCTCCTAGCAATGGCGTGGAAATCCATTTCCTGGGTTGTAATTCAGTAGTTTGTGGCTAATATATCGCCTAGTCCAAACAGAGGGGTTGTCTCGAAAGCATGGAGTTTAGCGAGGCGTTTTCGCCACAGAAGGCGCTGCGACCGACCCCTGGGTTGCCCGTGAGCGGTGGATGCGTGACTCGGGCCAGGTTCTGCTTGTCGCATTTGGCGGGGCGGATTCGAGCGACGTCTCGTGGGGCGCGTTCGGATTGACCGTCGATTGCCGGGGGTCTTCTCCATGCGTCTCCGTGGTGCGTTGTCGGGGTTCGCGCGTCGTGTGGTTCCGGGATTCAAGGTGGTTTCGGCCGAGGTGAGGCGGCGTCTGCTGGCCCGCCTGCGGCGGAAACTGCTGCTCGAAACGCTCGAAGAGCGCCGCGTCATGGCGACGCTCTACGTGAACGACAACTGGAACTTCGTCAGCGACGCGGACGCCAGTGGAACGTTCACAGTCGGCGACGTGATCAGCAACGCGAACGACGGCGGCAGCGCGACGTACACCATTGGAACCGACGCCGTGTACGGAGTCGTGACGACCGGCACGGTAACGGGAAATCTTCCCGCCGGCGCCACGATCCAGTCCGCGATCAACGCGGCGGCGACGGGCGACACGGTTGAACTCCTCGCGGGGTCTTACGTCGACGAGGGGAC
>JBJTOW010000365.1:0-3526 GCA_046074805.1 Planctomycetota bacterium
TCAAGGCGATCGCCGAGGAGAATGGCGTGCGGATGCCCGGCTTCTTTGCCTACATCGCCTACAGCGGCGCGATACTGGTTCCCATTTTTATTGTGGTCACGCTGGTTTTTTTCGTTTAACTCCAGCCAAACTCCGCGTCTCCAATGGCCTCAAGGCGGTTGAAAACTTCATGAATTTCGCGATTTGCAACGAAACGTTCTTGGATTGGCCGCTGGAAAAGGCGCTCGCTTTTGCTCGGGACTGCGGTTACACGGGTATCGAGTACGCCCCGTTCACGCTTGGGGCCGACGCTTACGCCATCAGTCCGGCTCGACGGGCGGAGATTCGCCGACTGGCTGCCAACGCGGGCCTGGAAACCGTTGGATTACACTGGCTGCTCGCGAAGACCCAGGGCTATTATTTGACCACGCCGGACGAGTCCGTGCGCGAGCGGACGGGGGCGTATCTGTGCGAACTGGTGCGGCTATGCCGCGACCTCGGCGGCCGGATCCTTGTGCTCGGATCGCCGCTCCAGCGGAACTTGCTGCCCGGCGTGACCCATGCCATGGGCCTTGATTTCGCCGCCGACGTGCTCCGACGGGTTGTCCCGACGCTGAGCGAATGCGGGTGCGTGCTGGCCGTCGAACCGCTCGGGCCGCAAGAAGGCGATTTCCTGCTGACAGCGGCGAGCGGCGTCGAGTTGATCGAAAAGGTCGACGCTCCAGAGGTGCGATTGCATTTGGACGTGAAGGCGATGTCCAGCGAATCGCGGCCCGTCGCCGAGACGATCCGCCAATTCGCGCCGTGGATGGTGCATTTCCACGCCAACGACCCGAACCGCCGCGGACCGGGCATGGGCGAGCTCGATTTCACGCCGATTTTCCAGGCTTTGCGTGATGTGAACTATCAAGGCTGGGTGTCGGTCGAAGTCTTCGATTACGAACCCGGAGTCGAGCGTCTTGCACGGGAGAGCATCGACTACATGCGGCGCGTGTTGGCGGCGATGTGATTTAGGCCTCTCGATGCCCGTTCTGAAACGACCTTGCCCAGTAAGCGATGTATCACGCGAGAAAATACTCGCCTCGTAAATCAGCGTCTGTCTCCAGGAAGGAGTCAACAGCGGAACCATCAAGGCGAAAACGGCTAATCTGACGACTGTTACCCGCCGCGCCTTGCACAGTCCAGATCTCGTCAAGAAGGTTGTCGTTGTTAGTGTCCCGGGCGATGAGGCGAACCGGTGCCCCACGACTGGCGTTTGTGTACGCGGCGAAGCCTTTGATCAACGTGGTGGTGTGTCCATCGCGGATCTCGATGGCTGAATTGCCACCACTTCCGGCACTGGCGATGACATCGGGCAACACGTCGCAAATGTTCGCCCGCCCCACTGCGAGCGACGCGATACCGCCGAAGAATGTGCTAGCGAAGAATTCGGTGGTCCTGACCAGGACTGGCGTGGTCGGCGTCACATCGAAAAACCGCACCATCGCTCGCATGCCCGGACCGGACCCCACAAGAATTTCCGGTTTGCCATCCGGTCGCGGGACAAATCCTGTGCTTCGAGTCTGTCCCATGTCCGCCAACGCCAAAACCGCACCGCCCGTAAAGCTCGCCGGAAAAGCCAGGAATGAGCGAGACGCGATATTCGCCATCGGATCGGCGTTTGTTCCCCGTTGATTCAGGAACAGTCTCACTTCGGCCCGGCCGCGAGATGGGACCGTCACGATATCGACCCGGCCATCGCCGTCGACATCCCCGGGCACTATTGAAATGCCTTCCACCATGGTTGCGGCATACGCCATGGTGTTGTACTCGGTGAGCGGAGTGCCAGACAGGGAGAACACCCTCACTTCAGGAGCCCGGCCCCGGCCTGGCGCCGTAATAATCTCGTCGACTCCGTCGCCGGTTAGATCCGCGCGCATGACGCGAACACCGCCGCGAAATGTCGATTCATAGGCGAGAAACTTCGACACCGTGGCGCCCGTGCCCGGGCTAACGACCCGGACGTAGGGCAATGTCATCGAATTCGCGTCCGCCGCGAGAACCACGACGTTGCCAACAACCTGGAGTTCACCCGGGACCACCGCCACCAAGTAATTGGCTAGCAGACCACTGCCGTCGCCGACGGTGCCGGTGATTGGGTACTTGCCTGCCGGCGCGCTGGCCACCGCCCCAGTGCTCACGTATTTGATCGATAACGATTGATTTGCTACCCCGCTGGCCACAGTACTGGGCAACCGACTGGACAAATCGATCGCAGCGCCTAGGTCTTTCGCAAGAGTGCCAATGGTGACGGTCACCGGACGGCGACCCACCTTCAACGTGCCATTAGTGACAGTTATGTCGTAGTTGGAAACGAGTCCCGTGCCGCTTGCGGCGGTCACGGTGGAAGCGTAGAAGCCAACATCCGCCGCGCCCGTGTTTCCCGCACTGGAGTAAGTCAGCGAAAGCGTCTGCGTGCCCACCCCCGTGGGCGACGTGGATGGAAGGCTCGCGAAGTTCGTCGTGTCCCCATACACAATCGAAACATCGCCCACCGTCAATGACAACGGACGCCGACCGACTGTGAGCGTGCCATTGGCGAAGGTGACGTTGTAGTTGGAAACAAGCCCACTGCCACTGTTGGCCGTCGCGGTGATCGAATAAGCACCCGCGTTCGCAACCCCTGTATTGCCCACACTGGAGTAGGTTAACGCCAGCGTCTGCGAACCCACTCCGGTGGAAAGCGAGTTGGGTAGGCCCGAGAAGTTCGTCGTGTTGCCATAGACGATCGAAACGTCGCCCACGGTGAATGACAAGGGACGCCTACCAACAGTGAGCGTGCCGGTGGTAAAGGTAACATTGTAGTTGGAAACCATCCCAGAGCCGTCGGCGGCCGTCGCGAAGATCGAGTACGCGCCAGCGTTCGCCGTGCCTGAGTTGCCCGAACTGGAATAGGTCAGCGAGAGCGTCTCGGTTCCAACCCCCGTCGACAGGAAGCTTGGGAGGCTCGCGAAAGTCGTCGTGTCTCCGTAGGGGATCGACACATTGCCGATCGTGAACGGCACGGACCGGCGTCCAACCGTCAAGACGCCATTGGTGACACTCGCATCGTAGTTGGAAAGGCGACCTGTGCCGTCGGCGGCCGTCGCGGTGATGGAATAAGCCCCAACATTCGCCGCGCCCGTGTTGCCCGCGCTCGCGTAGGTCACAGCGAGCGACTGCGTACCGACACCCGTGGACAACGAGCCGGGAAGGCTGGCGAAAGTCGTCGTGTTGCCATAGGCGATCGTTACATTGCCGACGTTTAACGTCACCGGACGGCGCCCGACTGTCAGCTTGCCATTCGTGACAGCGACATCGTAGTTGGAGACAAGTCCCGTGCTGTTGGCGGCGGTCGCCGTGAGCGCATAGGAACCGGCATCCGCGGAGCCCGTGTTGCCCGCACTGGCGTAAGTTAGCGAGAGCGTCTGTGTGCCGACACCTGTGGAAAAGGTGCTCGGTAGGGCCGAGAAGGTCGTCGTGTTCCCATACAAAATCGACGCATTACCCACCGTCAACGACAATGGAC
>JBJTOW010000366.1:0-13918 GCA_046074805.1 Planctomycetota bacterium
CGCGGGCGAAATGGGGTCGGCTCGGGATCCGTGGTTTGTCGAGGCGTCTCCGTTCCATAACACGTCGTACGGGGCCTATCCCGAATACCACTTCGATCATCAGCAGCGGGACAAGGCTGACGCTCGACGGTTTGAAGCCCCGAATCTATCGCTGCCCGAGTGGCTGCCCGAAACGCGTTTCCACGGACGGCTCGGGTTGCTCGCCGAACTGGACCAGCAGCGACGCGAATTGGATCGTCACGCGTCGATGCGGAACTTCGATCGCTACCGACAGGGAGTGATCTCGATGCTCACGGACAAAAAGGTCCACTGGGCGTTGGATGTGACGCGCGCCGAGGAGCGTAGCCTGGAGCGTTACGGCAAAAACGCCTTCGGTTGGTCGTTGTTGATGGCGCGGCGGTTGGTGGAGATCGGCGTCAATCTTGTGCAGGTAAACCTGGGCAACAACGAAAGCTGGGACACGCACGGCAACGCGTTTCCGCACCTGAAAGACAAGTTGTTGCCGCCGACGGACCGTGCCGTCTCCGCGTTGCTGGACGATCTGCGCGACAGCGGTATGCTCGACAGCACCCTGGTGGTGATGGCGGGCGAATTTGGACGGACGCCGAAGATTTCGCTCTTGCCGCAACACTATAAAAAGCCGGGCCGTGATCACTGGGGTGCTGTGCAATCGGTGTTTTTCGCCGGTGGCGGTGTCAAAGGCGGGACCGTCGTCGGCGCCTCGGATCGCAATGGAGCGTATCCGGCTTCCAGTCCGCAGCGGCCGGAGAATATGGCCGCGACGATTTACCAATCGCTGGGCATTCCGCCCACGGCCGCCTGGGTCGACGCCACCCAACGGCCGCATCACATCTATTACGGGGAACCGATCGAAGGCTTGACCTAGCAGGAAGCGGGCCAAGCGCTGGCGCGATGACGAGTGCGGCTCCCCTCCGCCTCGCTCTTCGATTCCATGGCCTATGAACCGTATCAGCAGCTTATCCAACAGATCGTCGCGCGCTGGCGAAGCGGCGATCCACCGGACACCATTGAAGCCCTGCGACAGCACGAGCACCTGAGCCGTCGTTCCAGCGCGATCGCCGAGTTGGCTTCCGAGGAATTCCATCTGCGGAGAGCGCGTGGCGAGCCCCTGAACACGGAAGAATTCTGCGCTCGCTTTCCCAGCTGCGCCTCGTTGGTCCTAGAGCTTATCGCGTTCCGTGGACGCGACCGCGATTGTTCGCCCTCGCAGTTAGCGGAACTGGTCGAGTCACTGGGAAACGAACTGGTCCGCTGGCCCCGCGTTGGTGAACGCTGGGAGGGCGTGCGGATCATCGAGGAGCTTGGGCAGGGCTCGTTCGCCCGGGTTTACCTTGCCGAGGAACTGCGGGAGGGCAACCGCCCCGTGGTCGTCAAGGTCTCGCTGCGGGCCAACGCGGAAGCGCAAATCCAAGGCGCTTTGTTTCATCCGCATATCGTGCCCGTGCTTACCGCCGCAAGCTCCGACCACAGCGATTTCCAATCTTTCGTCATGCCGTATCTCGGGCGGCGCACGGTCGATGATTGGATCGAAGAACGGGTGAAGGACGATCAGCCGTTGTCCGACTCGCGGGTTTGCGATGTGTTGCGAATCGGGTTGGACGTGGTGGAAGCGCTGCGGCATATCCACTCGCGTGGCATCGCACACAATGACGTGAAACCGGGGAACATTCTGCTGACGACGACCGGCCGCGCGGTGCTGTTCGACTTCAACCTCGCCAGCAAAAACCCGTCGCGTGACGGTTTGGGCGGCACGATTCCCTACATGGCGCCGGAACGATTGGCGATGGTCGGTCTGCCACGTGGCATGGCCTCTCCACCGCTTTCGAACTTAATGTCCGCCGACCTGTTTTCCTTAGCGGCGGTGCTGTGCCAGTTGGTCACTGGACAACTCCCCTACGGTGATCCACCCCGCGAACTTTCCGATACAGCGCAAGCCGCTTGGATGGTGCGCCGCCAACTGGAGGGGTTGTCTTTAACGGACTTTCGCGGGCTGTGCGTTCGGGGACGCGGCCTCCTGGAACTGCTAACGCTTTGCCTGGATTGCCGCGTCGATCGAAGGTTTATGGATCTCGCGAAGTTTTCCGAACGTGTGCGTTGGCTGCTGGAGCGACCGGAAGCTCTGGAGGCCAGCGATTCCCATGGCACCCACGGTGGCCAGTTGCCGAACCGCGCGTCCCCCGCATGGCGAGACTGGCCGTTGTCCGAGGCGAACTTGATCGAGGAACCGATCGCGGACGGTCCCAAGGCGATGCCAGTTGACGCGAAGCGGTTGTCGGCGACCGCTCGATCGCCACGTTCAAAACAACGCTGGTGGTCGTTGTTCCAACATCCCTCGGTGGCGGTCGCTGTTGTGGCCGGGGCGCTCGTGGGGGCGGCGTTGGAGGAGGCGGCGTGGACGATGGAATCGCAAGCCTTGACTTGGGAGGAGCTACCGAAGCAGCGGTCGGCGTGGTCGGAAGGCGTGGGACGGTGGCGAACGTACTGGGACCCCGAAGACGCCGAGGGGTGGATGTTGCTGGGGGATGGCCGCTTGACCCGCCTGGAGCCGAACGCGGCTGGCGCCTGCTACGCCAACGCCCTGCGGCTGGGGCTCGACACGGCCACGCTCCGCAATAACCTGGGACTCGCGTATTGCCTCCAAGGACGCCTGGAACATGCCGAATCGGCTTTCGCATCGGCGCTGGAACGCGATCCCGAATTGCACGCGGCCCGGGAAAACCGCTTGACATCGCGGCAGACCTGGGAAGCTTGTGGATATCTGCTGGCCGCGGACAAGCGCGAACAGGACGGTCATCCATGAGCCGCGAGGCGGCCCTTGTTACGGCGGAGTAAACCCGTAAAACTTAGCCCCTTCGCGGTCGCGTGACGGCCGCGTTGTGGCGGATTTCCTTCGCTCGCGTAGCCGTGACTTCGTTCGCGGCCAGAGCGGGAGAAGGCCGCGGAGCGGTGGCTTGGCGCCGCTTCCACATCCCCGGGAAAGCGCCGGACCAAGCCGGCAAACGCCGCGAACGCGGCAAGGCGTCGATCGATGGAAGCCGGTATTGTCGGCCTGCCCAATGTGGGCAAGAGCACTTTGTTCAACGCGTTGACCTGCTCCAAGTCGGCGCAAGCCGCGAATTATCCGTTTTGCACCATCGAGCCGAATGAGGGAATCGTGAGCGTGCCCGACGGGCGTTTGGCGCGGATTACGAAGTTGATTCCAACGCAAAGAGTCGTGCCCGCCGCTCTCAAGCTGGTCGATATCGCCGGCATCGTGAAAGGCGCCAGCGAAGGCCAAGGACTCGGCAACAAGTTCCTCAGCCATATCCGCGAAGTCGACGCGATCCTCCAGGTCGTCCGCTGCTTCATCGACGAGGATGTCACGCACGTCGCGGGCCAAGTCGATCCGACATCCGATATTGAGACGATCGAAACCGAACTGATGCTCGCTGACATCCAGACTTTGGAGTTGGCTTTGCCAAAAGCCCAGCGGGCGGCGAAAAGCGGCGACAAAGAGGCAAAACTGCGGGTTAGCGCCATCGAGTTGTGCCTCGCGCATCTGTCGAAGGACCAGCCTCTACGCGGGCTGAAATTGCCCGAAGCCGAGGCCAAGGCGGTTCTCAGTTTTGGGCTCATGACCGCCAAGCCCGTTTTGTTCGTCGCCAACGTCGATGAGAACGATTTGAAAGGCGAGAGCCCGCTGGTGGAGAAGGTGCGGGCGTTCGCTCGCAGAATTTCCGCCGGTGTTGTTCCCGTCTGCGCGAAACTGGAAGCCGAGATCGCCGAACTGGAAGAACCGGATCGCACGGAGATGCTGTTGAGCGTTGGTTTGGCGGAGCCAGCCCTCGCCGTGCTTGCCCGTGAAACCTACCGTACGCTCGGCTTGCAGAGCTACTTTACGGCGGGGGAAAAGGAAGTGCGGGCGTGGACGGTTCCGATCGGCGCTACGGCCCCTCAGGCCGCCGACGTCATCCACTCCGATTTCGAACGCGGGTTCATCCGCGCTGAAATCTACAGCCTGCCCGATCTCGAACAATTCGGCAGCGAAAAGGAACTCCGCTTGGCCGGAAAACTGCGGGTGGAAGGAAAGAATTACATCATGCAGGACGGCGATATCTGCCACTTCCTGTTCAATGTTTAACAAGATCCGTCAGTCCGCCGATCCGGCCTGTCAATTGGCGGGAACCGGATTCAGCGGAGCGGCCGGCGAACGCTCGCCTGTGCGGCCCCGTGGTTCGATGGGCAATCGCAGTTGCCGCCGAATCTCGTTCTGAATGACATCCGCCGGTTTCGCGCCGTCCACCCGCACAATCAACTCGCGGCCGCGAAACAGGTCGAGTATCGGCTCGGTCTTTGTATGGTAGTCGTGCAATCGGGCTTGAACGGCTTCCAGGGTGTCGTCAGCCCGCGATACCAATCGTCCGCCGCATACGTCGCACGCGTCGGCCGTCTTGGGTCGATGGAAAATCAGGTTGTAGTCCAGCCCGCACTTTTCGCAGAGCCGTCGGCTGAGGATCCGCTGTAAAACGACCTGGTCGGACACATGGATCTCGATCACGGCGTCCACATCGTAGTGTTCGAGGAAAAACTGGGCCTGGTGCTGATTGCGGGGGAACCCATCGAGCACGAACCCGTAGTTCCAATCGTGCATGTCCAGACGCGTTTTCACGACTTCGTCGACCACTTCGTCGGGAACCAATTGTCCTTGGGAGACGATGCGTTTCACGCGCGCCCCAAGTTTCGTGTGATTCTGGATATGCCAGCGGAAGATGTCGCCCACGCTCATATGGACGAGATCAAAAGCCTCGCAAAGGAGTTTCGCTTGGGTGCCTTTTCCCGACCCCTGCACGCCCATGATGATGTACTTGCGCATCGATATCCTCTGTCAGCGAGTGCGTTTCGAGTGGGAAGTGGTTCCGGCCAGCCGTGGGGCGCACGCGGATCGAGTCGATCAGCGTTAGCCAATCATTCCATGATAGTTAGCCACCTTCGCGGCGAGAATCGTTACCCTGTGGGAAAATCTCCCCGAGGATCTATGATGAACGTTCCAAATCCTGTTGGGCGGACGATCGTGCTACTAGTCGCGCTCGCCGCGGTGCACGTGGCGGTAACGCCGTTACGCGCCCAAGATCTTCCCCAAACGAACCATCCGCCGAGCGATGGTCGCGATGGGATCACCGCGACTTTTTCCATCGTGGCGACCATAGAGGCCGTCTCGCCGCTGGTATCCGCGTCGCAAAACCGGGACTAGACGGCGATTGGCTCGCCCTGGATGTCGACAAAAGCGACGATGCTGTCGAGGAACTGGTGCGTTGCTAAAAACGAACTTCGGCATGAAGCTAAAGGGAATGGGGCGATACCGCCCAGGGACAAACGGGGCGGCTAAACTCTTGTGTAGCGAACCGCAACAACGCGAGCCTGCGGGGTTGTAGCGCCTAGCGATGCGATGCTTGGCGATTTCCGCGCCGCGCCGCCTGGCTCGGACCTTCCAGTGTTTTGTCGAAACGTAATCTTCGAGGTACCGTCGCTATGCCTCCCCAGCCCGCCAACAACACGGCGCCTGATTCGTTCTTCGAAATCGTCTTCTCCGGCGGCCCGATCGGCGTCGCGATTATGCTCGCGTTAATCACTCTGTCGATGACCGCCCTGTACCTCATCGTGGAACAGTCGCTCGCACTGCGGCGCGGGTTGGTGCTGCCCGAATCGCTCGCCGAGCACGTTCGGCAGTTGATGCTCGCGGGCCGCATTGACGAGGCGCGTCAGGCCTGCCATGACCAACCAAGCCTGCTGGCCCATGTGCTTCATCGCGGCCTCGGCGAGTTGGATGGAGGGTGGCCGGCGGTCGAGGAAGCGTTGGAGGAGTCGCTGGCGGAACACGCGGCGCGGCTGTTTCGCCGTGTCGAATACCTGTCGGTGCTGGCGAATCTCGCCCCGATGCTCGGACTGCTCGGCACCGTCGTGGGAATGGTGCTCTGCTTCCGTGAAGTCGCAAGCACTCAGGGAAACGCCGGCGCCGGGCAATTGGCCGAAGGAATCTATCAGGCGCTCGTCACTACCGTGGCTGGTCTGATGATCGCAATCCCGTCGCTAGCCGCCTTCGCCTTGTTGCGCAACCGAGTGGACCAGTTCATCGCCGAAGCCGCCGCCCTCGCACAACAAGTGTTCGCGCCACTCAAACGCCGCCCAGTCGCCACCGCGTCCGCCGTGACCGCCATGAGAACAACTCCACCACCACCACCACCGCCGCAACAACCACCACCATCTCCAACGCGTCGCCCGTCGCCTTAACGTGGCCGATTGGGAATGAATCCGCTCCCTCGCTGCACCATCGAGATAGCTGAGAGCGACCGTATGAAGATTCCGCAATTCGCCTCACGCGGCTCCGTCGCCATCAACATGACGCCGCTCATCGACGTCGTGTTCCAACTGCTCATCTTCTTCCTTGTATCCAGCCGGTTAGCTCAACAGGAAACGCGAATGGAGTTGCCGCTACCGGTGGCGGAGGGTGGCGCGGAATCGAACCCCGACGATCCACGACCGCGAGTAACGCTCAATGTGCTCGCCAATGGACAATGGTGGTTTGTCGGACGCCCCGTAGCGGTCGCGGAACTTTCCGAGCGTTTACGGGCCGTGGTCGCCGAACATGGAACCGAGGTTGAACTGCGAGTGCGGGCCGACCGCGATGTTCCCTATCGGCACATCGAACCGATGCTGGCCGCGTGCGCTCGCGCCGGATTGAGCAACGTAACATTCGCCGTTTACGGGCCTGGAAATGTTCCGGCCAGTGGAGCCGTTCCATGAAAATTCCCCTGCAAAGTTTGCGGGATCGCGCTTCGCTGGAAATCCAGATGACGCCGCTCATCGACGTCGTCTTTCTGCTCCTTGTCTTTTTCGTTTGGACCGCTGGGTTCCAGGTCGCCGAGCGGTTACTACCCAGCCGTGTCTCGGCGGAGACACCGCCACCGCCCGCCAAGGAGACCACAGCGGGCGATTCAAGCGGCGCGGCCTCCACCGCCGAGAACTTCGCCAACGAGCCCGCGCCCGCGCCCGAAGCCGACTTCGAACGGCTGGTGATTCGCATTGAACTGGCCGATGCGGGGCCGCTGTGGCGGATCAACGGCGAGCCTATCGCATCGGCGGCGATGATTTTGGAGAAGCTGAGGCGAATCGCGACCATCACGCGGGAAGTTCCGGTGATTCTTCACCCCGATGGCGACGTTCCCCTCCGTCATGTCATCCAGATTTTCGACGCCGTTCGGGCACTCGGTTTTTCCAAAGTCAGCATGGCCGCGTCCCCAATCCCAGCGACGGGTTGAAGTCCTCCACCTCCCGTATCTAATCGTTGACACAGCAAGAATACCCGCGCCAGGCAGCGCTTCCATGCCGATGATCTCCACGCTCTCCATCGCCGAAATCTGCCGACATTTCCGTCGTCCAACGATGCTGGTCGGCGCGGCGGCGCTGTCGTTGTTCGTGCTGTTGTTGACCGACGGAAAACGAAGCGTTCGAGCCGATTCCTGGCGTGACGAAACATTTCTGGCGGGGCTCCGCGCCCGCCGCCTGTTTGAACTGGCGGAGGCCCACTGCGAAAGACGCTCCGCCGATCGTTCGCTAACGACGGTGGAACGCGGCCAACTGACGGTGGACTGGATCCGCTGCCTGGCTGAACACGCGCGCCACTCGCCGACCGCTCAGCGGGAGAAATTGCTGGAACGCGCTCATGAAGTGGCCAGCCAGTTCACCGCCGCTTTCCCGGAACATTCGCTTGGTTTTCTCGTGCGAACCCAAGAGGCGATTGTGGATGCCACCGCCGGCGAACTCGCTCGTCTCGAGGCGGAAGCATCGCCCGACCCGGCCGTGGAGCGCGCCGCCGCGCGCAAACGGTGCCGCGCCGCCTCTACCCGTTTGGAACAGCTAGACCGACAACTTGCTGAATTTTTGCCGCAGCGATTCCGACGCGGCGCGATTCCCGACGAGCTTGCCGTGGAACAGCTCGCGTCGCTCCAACACCAAATCCGGTTGCAGGCCGCGCGAGCCCACCGGGGGCTGGCTCTGGCCTACGACGAGTCAAGCGACGATTGGCTGGCCGCCTTGGGACGCGGATTGCAGTTGCTCGAACCGTCCCTCCGGCAACTCACCCCGGAAATGCCGCTGTACGCGCCGTTGACGCTCGAAGCCGCGACTCAACTGCGTCTACTTGGACGCGTTGACGCCGCTCATGCGATGCTCGCCCGCCTTGCCCCGGAGCCACCTCAGCCACGTCCCACGCTCACGCGATCGCTGCAATGGGCGATGCTCGCGGAACAGCTGCGTTCGGCCGTGGGCCAACGTCGTTGGAGCGAAGCCGAACAACTCACCGCACGCCAGCCGCCCACCTCAACGGGCCTACCGGCCGTCGATGGCTCCTACAACTCGGACGAAGGCGATGCCGCCAAGGCCGATTGGGACTTCGCGCGGTTCGAGACGCTCATCGCACGCTGGCGGGACGCCGGGATGGCGACGACGGAAACTGGGCCGGCGCGCGGCGACACGGGCGTGATCGACATTGGCGTCTTGAAACAACGATCGCTCGCTCTGCTGGACCAGATCGAAGCCGAGCACGGTCCGTACTGGAAGCATCGAGGCGACTTGTTGCTCGTAAGCGTCGGCGCCGCGACCGGCACGCGCGACGCCGACCTGCTGGGGCGGTCCGCCGACAGCCTGGTGGCGCAAGACCGCGTCGATGAGGCGCTGCGGACGTACGAGCAAGCAGCCGGTTTGGCCGCCAGGGAGCAGAATCGAGAAGCGGCGTTCCAGTGGGCTTACAAAGCCGGATTGCTGCAACAGCGACGTCAACGATTCGACGACGCCGCCGAACGGCTCCGCGTGGCCGCAGTCGACCATCCCGACCACCCGCAGGCGCCGCTGGCCCACCTTGCGGCCCTCTGGAATCTGGCCCAATCCGTGCGACAAAAGCCGCCAGTGGCAACCAACTCGGCGGTTGGTGGTCCGCCTGTGGCCGAAACGAAACTGTCACAAGCCCTGGAGACCTATGGCCAGTGGTTGGAAGATCATGTGCGTCGTTGGCCGATGTCGCCGACCACCTGCGATGCGCAGGTGTGGCGCGGCGCTTGGTTGGAATCCCGAGGCGCCTGGTCCGAGGCCAGCGCGGCTTATCGCGCTCTTCCCGAAACACACGCGGCCGCCTTGGATGCCTACCGTGGCGTCTTGCGGACCGAGACTCGCCGCCTCGCCGCGGCCGTCGCGCCGTCTGGCGAAGTAGCTCAGCCACCCGCCGCCAGCACAAACTCAGCGGTCGTCGGGGCCGAAGTCGAAGCTTGGCTCATGCGCCCCGTGCCCGAGGCCATTTCGAGCCAACTTACGGTGGATGATCGGCAAGCGTCCGCCCAACTCTTGTTTCTCTCGCTATGGACGCAAGCGGGACGCGAAGCCGACGCGCGGAAGGCTTTGGCGGCCGTTACATGGCCATTGAACGATCAATCGCGGACGACTGCGCGCGAATGGCTCGTGCTGACGCAACGTCAGCGGGCCACGAGCAGCACGGTCCGTCGCCAATCTCTCGCCCCTCTGTCGCTGGAATTGGCGGAAATAGCCGCGAAGCTCCGAGTGGTACCCCAGCCGTCTGGCGCCACTCCAGCCACAGCCCCAACTAAGGATTCTGCCACGGTGATCACCGATGGACTGCTCGCCATGGTCCGAGCGGAAGCGTTGGAAGATTTGGGTAAACAGTCCGAGGCGATCGCGCTTCGGCGACAGCTCGCGGCGACGAACCCAAGCAGCGGCGCAGCTCAGCAATCGCTGGCCGAGGCGCTCGAGCGAAGTGAAAAGCGGGAGGACTGGCGAGGCGCGCTCGACCAGTGGAGGCGTATCGCGGCGAAGAGTCCTCCACACAGCCAGCGTTGGTTCCAAGCCAAATTGGGCACAGTCCGGCAACTAGTGCGACTGGATCAAAGGGCGGAAGCGGAAAAGCTTGTCCGCTTCCTTCTTGAGTCGCCACCGCCGACTCCCGACGAGTGGCGGAGACGCTTGGAAGCCGCCGTGGCGACGCCGATGCGCGAGTGACCATCGGAAACGAGCGATCACACTGGCAAGAAAACAATCCGCGATTCCATTCCGCCATGGTGATGGCGACCTGGAGATTTTGACAATGCCGCATCAGCGATTGAGGCCGCAATTCAAGGTGGCGATCCACTGTGCCCGTTGGATGACCGGGCTCGCAGTTTTCTCGGGGATCTTGGTAGCAGGAGCCGCCGAACCCCATCCGCTGGTTACGGTGGAAAAGGGAGAACTGCCGGTGATCCTGTCCGCGCCTCACGGCGGAGGGCTCGACATCCCCGGCGTGATGCCGCGCGAAGGCAAGGGCTTGGAACGGCGCCCGGGTGGGTTTGTCATTGGCCGGGATACGGGAACCGAGGAACTCGCGGCCGCGACCACTCAAGCGATCCAAAAGCGATTGGGGAAACGTCCTTACCTCGTCGCCGCTCGATCGCATCGCAAGTTCCTCGATCCAAATCGCGAGGCGGCTGCCGCTTACGAGAGCGAACCGGCTCAACGCGTCTACGAGGCGTACCATGGAGCGTTGTCGGACGCTTGCCAGCAAGTGCGGAAAACCTTCCAACGAGGACTGCTGCTGGACCTTCATGGACAAGCATCCTCCGCCGAAACCGTCTTCCGCGGGACCCAGAATGGCGCGACCGTGTCGCTGCTGAAGCAGCGGTTCGGCGAGGCATCGCATACGGGCGACCAGAGTTTTTTCGGCCAACTACGCGCTCGCGGCTTTAAGGTCCATCCCGATCCGTTGAGTGGTCGGGAACAGAGCGGGTTTACGGGCGGCTACACAGTCCGGCATTATGGAGGCGATGGCGGCTTTGGCATCGACGCCATTCAGCTAGAGTTCGGCAAAGACTATCGGGCAAAGGAACGAAGGGACAAAACGGCTGCCGTGCTGGCCGAGGCTGTGGAAGCGTTCGCGATTCGCTATCTGGATTGGAAACGCCCCGTCGACGCACAACCGTCACGGTGAAGCCAGCTCGCCAGTCCGACGTCCGGTCCGAACCTCGCCCGCGAAGGGGCGTAATAAAATGCGCGATCGCTGAAGTTGCGGAAGAGATCGGCGAAAAGTTGGCGACCGACGGGAAAGATTGGTTTGCGAGTCGAAAAATCGCGAACTACGATAGTCTGGTGTTGAAATATAGTCGCCGCTCGAGCGGCCCCACGGATGGTCGAATTGGCCGCGTCGACGCGCGGCGGACGATTCATGGGACCGGTGAGCGTCACGGATCATGACGGTGGGATCGCACCACGGTGTCAGGTAAATTGCCTTGTGAATCTAGGGGCTTTGAGCGGACTTTGTCGATCCGTATATTGGTCTCGCAGCACCGAGTGTGCGGTCTTGCGACTGCGAAGCTGAGCACCCTAAGGAGAGAACCATGCGAGTCTACATCTGGGGCCTGGCCACTGTGTTGGGCGTCCTGTTCGCCGTAGACACGGCTTCCGCCGGTCCATTCCGGCGTATTTGGGAGAAGCGCAAGGCCGAACTGTATTCCGAGCTGTCGGCGGACCTGTCCGCTCAGGTGATCTCGGATGTGAACCTCGCCGAGCAACGGCTGCAGGGGTCGCTGAACGCCCAAGTGGCGAACGAGGCTTCCAAGCTGCAAAACCAATTCGAGGCCGAGTCCAAGAAATTGGGCGATCTGTTCGCCGCTCAATCCAAGGGACTTGACGATAAATACGTCGCGCAAGCGAAAAAGCTGGACGACCAATTTACGGCCGAGGCAAAGCGGTTGGGCATGAAGCTGGATGCCGAAGTCAAGTCGCTCAACGACAAGTTCGCCGCCCAATCCAAATCGCTGGACGATCGCTTCGATGCCCAGACCAAAAAGCTCCGCGAACAGATCGAAGCCGACTCCGTAGCCCTCAAGAAACAGGTTGGCGACCTCGTCGCGGCCGAATCGAAGAAATTGAAGGATCAGGCGGAAGCCGACGCCAAGAAGCTGGCGACGCAAGTCGAAACCGAAGGCAAAAAGCTTGCCACTCAGCTGGATACGGAAGCCAAGAAACTGGCGGCCGTGCTGGATGCCGACCGGAAGAAGCTATCCGACAAAGTGGAACTGGATGGCAAAAACTTGGCCGCTCAAGTCGCCGCCGACGGTAAGAAGCTAGCCGCTCAGGTTGAGGCGGACGGCAAGAAGGTGCAAGAGAAATCCGACGCCGAGTTGGCGAAGCTCAAGACCCAACTGGACAAGCAAGTCGCCGACGCTTCGAAGAAGCTGGGTGATCAGGGCGTGGCCGAGGCGAAAAAGATCGCGGACGCCGTCGACGCCCGCGTGAAAACCGCCGCCGATGGACTGATGGCCCAGGTCAAAGCCGATGTCGCTAAGCTCCCCGACGCGGTCGCCAGCCAAGTGAAAGACCAATCGGCCAAGCTCAAGGCGGAACTGGTGGAACTCATCAAGGCGGAAGTCAAAGCCGCCCTCCCGAAACCAGAAGCCGCGAAACCAGAAACGCCCAAGCCGGAAGAGGCGAAGCCCGAAGAAAAGAAGCCGGAAGCTCCCAAGCCCGAGGAAAAGAAGCCGGAGTAATTTGACTGGCCTACAGTTTGTCTGAAACAATAGACCGCAGGCTCGACCGTCGAGCCTGCGGTTTTTTGTTGGGAACGCCAATCCTCGACTGGTCGATTTTTGACGTGTCGCTTCTAAGCTTGTCGCTTTGAAGCTTGTCGATCGCTCGGGGCGTCGATTTCGTGGCTTGCCGATCAGCTCTTGGCCGTATGTCAGCCTTTGGCTGTGTGAATGAACAGCGCTTTCTTCTCTCCAGGCAGGGTGAAATCAAAGCCGCACTGGCGAAAGAAATCCTCTTTTGAGGTGATCGCCATAACTTCGATGATTCCCTTTCGGCGAGCGAGATCGACGCACGCCTGGACGAGATCTTGGCCTATGCCGAGCCGCTGGTAGTCGGAGGCGACGGCGAGCGAGCGGACTTCGGCCAATTTGATCGAGTAGATTTCCAGTCCGACGTAGCCGATGATCCGACCGGCGTCTTCCGCGACAAAGCTCATCGGCAGCAGTTCGATCAATTCTCCTTCGGACCGGGGCAGAAGGACATCGCGTTCCACGAAGGGCTCGATCAGAGCCAGGATGTTGTCGAGATCGTCGAAGCGAACGGGCCGGATAGTGACCGCCGCCCGCCGCGCGAGCGGATCTTCGGGCTTGGCGGCGGGTTGGAACGCTTCGGACGGTTCGGTCGGCATCAAGTGGCCTATCTGGGGCTAGAGCTGGGCCTTCAACGCGGCCAAGGCGGCCTCGTAATTCGGCTCGTTTGTCACTTCGGGCACGACTTCCGCGTAGACGACTCGGCCCTCTTTGTCCAAGACGAAAGCGGCTCGGGCGAGCAGCATCAGTTCCTCGATCAGCACGCCCCAATGATGTCCGAACGAGCGATCCATGTAGTCGCTGCCCGAACGAAGCTGTGAAATCGATTCGGCCCCGCAGAACCGATTCATGGCGAATGGCAGGTCGAGGCTTACCGTGACGGCGTTGATGCTCGCGCCAAGCGCGCCCAGTTCCTCATTGAACTTTTTCGTCTGCTTTTGGCACACGCCCGTGTCTAGCGAAGGCACGACGCTCAAGATCGTCGGCTTCCCCTTCAAGTCGGCCGGCGTCAAAGTCTTGAGTCCACCTTCATAGTAGTGAAGTTTGAACTCCGGGGCCGGGGAGCCAATTTTCACAGCCTCGCCGGCCAATGTCATCGGGTTGCCCTTGAAGGTCACCGCGCCGCTACGTCCCATATCGCGCATCCTTAATGGAAAAAGTTGGGTGGTTGGAAGGGCGGGCCACTTTCCCCGCGAGCACCATTTTGTCGCGGCGTTTAAGCCGACATCCAGGGAGGCTGTTTGCCGGCGGGCGGCATCGAGATCAGT
>JBJTOW010000367.1:0-2918 GCA_046074805.1 Planctomycetota bacterium
CGAAGTCGTTTGATACCGTGAAATTGCCTTTGTCCGCGGTTCCCGTCAATGTCAGCGGCGCGGCCAACGGGGCGTTGATAAACGCCTGGATCGCGAAAATGTCCTCGATCGGCATCGCCTGAATATCCGTAGCCTCCAACGTCAACATGATGGAATCCATCGTGCCGGCGCCACCGGAATAGGCTGTTGCCACGCTGTTTTCATACGACACGGTTACGGCGTCATTACCCGCGCCGCCCGCAACCGTCGGCGTATTGGTAAGCACCGTGGCTCCCAAATGCATGAGGGCGCCACTGGCGTTCAACACAAGCCCCACGCCGTTACCATCGTACTCATCGATGCTGTTGCTGAAATCAATTGGACTGGTGTTGAAGGCGCCAAGGGTTACCGCCACGGAGCCAATATTCACCATCAAATCGTCATCAAGCGGATCGAGCGACTCGCCGGGACCGCCGATACTTACATCGTTGGCCGCCTCCGTGCCGGAAACCTGCAACACGTCGTTGCCCCATCCACCGTCTACGGAATCGGCACCCGCCATGCCGTTGAGCGTGTCATCGCCGTCGTAGCCGGCGATCCAGTTCACGTCCACATCGCCGATCAGTGTGTCGTTCCCAGAACCACCCAACAGATTTTCGATCGATGCCCCGATGTCGCCGCCTTCCTCGAGTCGCGGACGTTGTTTTCCGCCGTTCCCAGATGCAACGCCGATATCCGGCACAACGTCGATACCACCCGCGAAAGACGCGGTCAGCAGCGTCAGGTCGACTTCAAGGTCATCCGTCCGGTCCCGCATGTCCAGCGTGTCGCTCACGGGTCCATGCTCGCCGCCTCCAATCGCTCCTGTCAGGAGGAAATTGGGGCCGATGTCAAACCAGTCCCGAAGCCCGCCACCAAAAAGGTTTTCCATGTCGGTGAACGCCAAATCCTGTCCGACGTAGCCGCCACATTGGCATTGGGCGTCAATCGACAAAGGAATCCCATCCATGACGATTCCCGCGTCCAACGTGATATCGTTGTACCCGTCGAGATTCCAGTATGTGTTGCGGTCCGCGCCGTAGAGCACGTCATAAGGCTGCGGCGACCCCTCAAGCTCGTCGATGTTCGTGAAGCACGGATAATCCCCCTGTGCGCGACTGGACTGAGCGTCGCCACCGCCCCCAAGTTGCCCGCCGCCGCGAGCCATTCCCCAATCGCCTTCATATCCTTGGTAGCCGTCAATAGCCCCAATCGTGACGAGATAGACGGCGCGCTCGTTGAGGAAATTGGAGAAGTCGAGCTTGTCCACTCCCTCGCCGCCATCCACACAAGTGCCGATTCCAAACAGCTCGGCCGAGTCCACGAATACAAACGAATCATTCCCCGACTCGCCATAAAATGTCAGCACCGGAATGTCCGCGCCTTGTTGCTGCGTTTCCCGGTCCGCTCCATACGGAGTGTCGCTCATAAACTCAAATACGTCGTCTCCGTCGTTGCCAAAGATCTGCAACGTCGTTAACTCATCTGATTTTCCTTGGAAGTCAAGTGTGACGTCGTCGGCGCCAACTCCCAGCTGTATCGTCACTGATTCGATCAACGAATAGATGATTTGCGGCGCCGCGGGTGAAACGCCATCGAATAATCCATTGACCACCGTCGACACGACATCGCCAGTCTCGAGGACCCCATCGATATAGAAATTGCCCGTTTGGGTCGTCGATCCAATGAAGACCGTGTCGCCGCCGCCGGAGTCGCCCAAATCGCGGATGATCAGCGAATCGTTGCCCTCGAGCTCGTCGGGACCGATTAAGTCGAGCGAGGTTTCGGTCGTCGCCATCGCGGCCGGGGAAACGATCAACGTCCCCGCGAATCCCGCCACCGAATCGTCTTCTTGGGACTCGGTGTCCTGGCTGTTGTAGACCAGGAATTGGTCGTCGCCAGCGCCGCCCAACAAAACGACCGTGACTCCGGCCGGCAGAGCCTCTACGATCAGCGTGTCGTTCCCCTCATCGGTTCCCAGTCGACCAGTATCCGAAAAGGTCGCGGTGGCCGTCAGCGTTTTGTACACCGTCGGCACATTATCGCCGTCGAGTGTCAACAAACTGATCGGCAGGCCGTTGCCTGAGCTGTCCGGATCATAGGTGTCTAGGCTTTCCAGACGGATCGTCTCGGCGCCGTCTCCACCGAGCGCATAGAGCCAACTGAAACCGGAGAACTTTTGCTCGGTGAATCCGTTATTCCCCTCGACGATGTTGACACCGTTGTTCACCGCTGGATTGAAGTCGCGGATCGTCATTTCCGTAGTAGCGCTGGTCGAGGACGCATCGGCCAACACCGCGCCGCCAGCGCCCATCCACTCCACAGAGGCTGTCATGGAGATGTTCGCATAGGAGATCAGCAGATCAAGCCCACCCACGCCGTCGCCACCCAATTCGATGGGCCAAAGATCGGTCGCGAGATTGCCTTGCGTGGCGGTACCTACTGCGGACACCGAGTGCGGCCGCGCCAACACGACCTTGATCGTGTCAATATCTGGACTAGATCCGCCATCAAAATGGATCGCCACATCCGTACGATCCCAATCGCTTGCGGTCGTGTTTGTTACCGCCGCCAAAAACGCCTTGCCGCTTGCGATCAAATGCGAACCAGCCGTGACGCCGCCCGCTGGAGTGAGCGCCGTGTTATCCACGGCCACGGCCCCAATCGCCGGTGTCACCGCCGCAAGTTGCGGCATACCCAAGGACGTTTCCGTGATTAGCAGTTGGTCGTCGTCTGTGGAGCCAATCACGGTCAACGACAGAATGCCGCTTTGTTCCCCCGAGAAAAATGGCGCGGAACCGCCATTCACATAGATTTCCAGCAGGTCGTCCGTCGTGGCGTTGGAAACGCCATCCGCCCGTTCAAGTTCGATCGTGTCCGCGTTCCCATCAGCAAATCCC
>JBJTOW010000368.1:0-6137 GCA_046074805.1 Planctomycetota bacterium
CTTGGAATTTGCTCGTGAGTTGCCGCAATTCAGCCAGACGCCGCTCTTGGTTGGCCTTAGCCGCGCGGCGTTCAAACGGCATTTCGAACCGTAGTCCGGCCGTGTAGCTTGGCTCGCCGACACTGAATTGATCCACGAGCGAGCGGCCGATGTTGTAGTTGTCCCGCAATCCGGCGACGTAGCTTTCGAGGTACAGGTCGAGCACCGGCAGGAGTTCGTTCTTGGCAACGTTGAGTCGCACTCGAGCAGCCTCGATTTCCTGGGTGGCGGCGTCGATTTCAGACCGGTTCTCGAGCGCGGTCAAGAACGCCGCTTGCGATTCGACTGGCAATGGCGTGCTGGTGGGAGCCTGGACCGGGATCAGTTCCGCTTGGCGATCGTTGAGTAGATCGGGCGAATTGACGAGGGCGCGGAGCCGCGCCTCGGCGTTGCGGATTTCGGCTTCCGCTCGAATGATCGAAGTGCGCCGCGAGGCGACGGCGGCCCGAGCGCTGGCGATTTGGCTGGCGAGCGCATCGACTTCGGCGCGTTTTTCGAGATAGGCGAGAACCACTTCCGCGCGACGCACGTGGCCGCGTCTTTGCATGAGCCGGGCACGCTGCGTGTACAGATCCCAGTGCGACTCGATGACCGTCAGCAACTGTTCTTGCAAATCGGCTGCCGTTTTGTCGAACGCGACACGAGTGTCGAGATTCGCGAGCACCACAAGGCTTGTGTTGTAGCACTGACCGGCGCCGTTCAAGAGCGGCTGGTTGTAGCTAAGCACTAAGCGGGCATTGCCTTGATTGCCGGGAAAGAAGAATTGCGAATTGCTATCGCGAATTCCAATCTGCTGCGACAATTCCAATTTGCCGCCGTACTCGTTGCGGCGCCGAACACCTCCGCGAGCGAACCAGTCCTCTTCACGGAGTCGTGGGACATTGAAACCCGCTTCGAGGGTGTTGCCCGTCGGATTGCTGCCGCGGACGAATTTCGTTTCCATGAACGTCGTGCTGTCGAAGGCGGCGGCGGACCGCATGATCGCCGTTTCCGCGATGACCGCGTTGTCGCTTAACGCGCGAACGCGGGCCGAATGGCGCAGCGTATCGACGACCAAGCTGTTGATCTGCACGGGGATCGTCTGAGGCGACTCCCGCAGTGGCTGGATTACGTGCTCCTGCCACCACGGCACGTAGTCAGCCGGCATTTCGTACGCCGAGAGATCCTGGACTGGGGGCGCGCCCGGCGGGTTCGCGCCGGGAGTGGGAACCGTGTTGGAACCGGCGGCCGCGCCGGGTTGGGCGCGAGGGACATTCGGCCGCCCCATCGGTGCCACCGGACTCGGCAGGCCCGCATTCTGCGAACCCGCGTTTTGCGAACCCGCGTTTCGCGGACCCGCATTGGGACCGACTTCCATGGGCGGGGCCGCGATCCAGGTCGGCGTCGTCCGATCGTTCGCGATGCTGCCCGATGGCGGCTGTGGTTCCGCGAAAGGCGCGTAGGCCGGATCAGGTGGAGGCGACAAAGATGACTGCTCTGTTGGCGTGGAATACGGAGCGGTTTCCGGAACGCGAGGACGTGCCGGGCCGGTCATCAGCGGTTCGCTCGCCGGAGACCCGGCTGGAATCTCCTCGTCGATCGCGGGCAAGCGTCGGAGACGCGACTGCACGCCGTTCATGGCGCTAGGACGAGGCAGGTTGTAGGTTGGCTGATTCCAGCCAGGGCCGGCGACGTCTTGGGAATAAACCGCATTGACGGTCACGACATCGGAGGCGATGGCAAGTGTCAAGGCCGCGGTGGCGACATCCTTGATTCTCGGCTCCACCAGTTCCGTCAAAATCGCGATCGTCCGTCGACGAGCCCGTCGCGTTTGGATCGCCAGCATCCGCGTTGCCCACTGCCATTCCGTTGCCATGACCGCATCCCTCGCACTGAAGCCGCATCCGTACTATCCCGGCCTATTGGTTCGGTAAGCCGGCCGCCGGTAATTGACGCGACTCGGCCTTGGAGAACGACTTCCGCGAAATGGCGGCGCTACGTTGGTTTCAACGCGCGTCATTGTTTTCCTTGACACTCCATGACTTTTGGCGAAATCCATCACAACCATCGCGACTGGCAAGTCAAAACCCCGCGATCGCGACTTTTACGGAAATTTCTCCGATTGACGCCGACTATGCCGGAATTGCGGCCTATTTTTCCTAGGGAAGAATTAGGCTCGCGCCGCGAGGTCTGTCGCGAGTCGGAATCGTTGCTTTCCAGCAACAGGCATGTGATGAAAATGGCCAAGCGTCGACAAAAAGCGGCACCCGACTACTCGCAACTTGAAGACCGACTCTTGCTGAGCGCGACACCGGCCGGCGCGGTGATGCCGACGCCGGACACGGACGCCTTGCTCGTTGGCGCATGGCCGTCGGTCGGCGGCGACACCGCGAACGTGGCCGCCGGCGAGTCGGCCGATTCCGTCGCTGACGCGGAAACAATGGCGGACAGCGCGGTGGCCGGTTCGTCATCGTCCGGAGACGGAACATCGTCCACAGGTGGCGGGGCTGTCGCGAAAGACGATGGTTTCCGATATCAGACGCAAGCGGTCGATGCGCCGGAACGCGTTGAATTGGTTGTTGTGGACGCGAGCGTTGAGAATCGCGAAGAGCTCGTCGCGAAGCTTTTGGGAACGAGCGAGTCGGGTCGAACTGTCGAGTTTCTCTATTTGGACAGCGGCCGCGACGGCGTGGAGCAGATTGGCGATTTTCTTCGAGAACATGACGGGTTCGACGCGGTCCACATTCTCTCGCATGCCACCGCAGGCGCCGTGAAATTGGGAGACGGCTGGCTAAGCGTTGACAACCTAACGCGATACGAGCAAACGCTCGCGGAATGGGGCGACGCCCTGTCCGCCAACGCCGACGTGCTGTTTTACGGGTGCGACTTGGCGGCCGACGCCCGTGGACAGGAATTGATGGCGGCGGTCGCGGGATTGACCGGAGCCGATGTCGCAGCCAGCGTGGACGACACGGGCAACGCCGCGTCGGGCGGCGACTGGCAATTGGAACTCGCGACAGGCGTGGTCGAATCGAGTGTCTTCGGGGCGGCCGGCGAACTGACGGGGTGGAACGGGCTACTGGCCGCTTTCACTGTGACAAACACGAACGACAGCGGAGCTGGCTCGTTGCGGCAAGCGATCTTGGACGCGAATAGCCTCGCGGGCACGGACACGATCAGCTTTAACATCTCGGGGAGCGGCCTGCAAACGATTGTGCTGGCCAGCGCCTTGCCCACGATCACCGATATCGTGACGATCGATGGCTACACCCAGCCCGGCTCGTCGGCGAATTGGGCGTCGGTGGGAAACAACGCTGTGGTGTTAGTGGCGATTGACGGCAGTCGAGCGGGAGCCAGCGCGAGCGGTTTACGGATCACGGCTGGCGGGAGCACGGTGCGCGGGTTGGCGATTGTGGGTTTCTCCCAGCATGGCCTGGAACTGTCCGGGGGCGATGGAAACACGATTGACGGCAACCTTCTGACCGGTAACGGCGGCAGCGGCATCTCCGTGGCGTCGAGCAGCATCAACAACTCGTTGTTGGGGAACTCGATCTTCACGAACGGCGGTTTGGGAATCGACTTGAATGCCGATGGCTTGTCGTTGAACAACGGCGTGAAAGACGGTCTGGTCGCCAATAGCGGGATGGACTTTCCCGTGTTCACGAACGCAGCGCTTTCCGGAACGATGTTGAATGTGGCCGGCTATGTCGGTTCGGCATCGGGGCAAACGTTGTTCGGCTTTTCCCGCGTGGATTTATTCAAGTCGTCGACGGACGCGTCCGGCTACGGCGAAGGCCGGTACTACCTCGGCACGGTGTTCGCTGACTCGGACGGCCGATTTACGGGCGTTATGGATATCGTGGGCCTGCCGATTGCGGTGGGCGATTCGCTCACAGCGACCGCGACGGATGGCTCGGGAAACACCTCCGAATTCTCGCTGAACCGGTCAATCGTCAGTAACGCGGCCCCAACGCTTACGGGCGCCAATGCGTTAACCGCGATCAGCGAGGACCCGACCGCCAATACCGGAACACTGGTGTCAGCACTGATCGCTGGCCGAATCGCCGATGCCGATGCGGGCGCATTGACCGGCATCGCGGTAACGGCGGTCGACAACACGAACGGCGTTTGGCAATATTCGATGAACGGCGGCTCGCTGTGGGTCGCCTTCGGAACGCCCTCTGTGACCGCGAGCCGTTTGCTGGCGGCGGATGCCAACACCCGAATTCGGTTCGTACCCAACGCGAATTGGAACGGCACGGTGGCTTCTGGGCTGACGTTTTTTGGCTGGGACCAAACCGAAGGTGTCGCTGGTGCTCTGGCGAACACGACCGTTCGAGGCGGGACGCGCGCGTTCAGCAGCGCGTCGGCTTCGGCTTCGATCGTAGTGAACTCGGTGGCCGACGCGCCGATCATCAGCAGCAATGGAGGGGGCGCATCAGCGGCGGTTAGCGTCGTGGAAAACGGTACCTACGTGACGACGGTGGTGGCGACCGATGTCGATGGATCAACGCCGCCTCTCACCTACTCGATCACCGGAGGCGTGGACGCCGCGCGATTCACGATCAACAGCGCCACGGGTGTGCTGCGTTTCGTCGCTGTTCCGAACTTCGAGGCGCCGACGGACAGCAACCTTGACAATGCCTATGTGGTTGTCGTTCAAGCCAGCGATGGTGCTTTGACCGCGTCGCAGACGATCACGGTCACGGTCACCGATCTCGTTGAGACGACAGTGACGTACGCGGACGGTGCCATCTGGCGCGCGAGCGGCGACACCACGCCAAACGCGGCCGGGTGGACGGGTTCCGGTTTCCTCTCCGCTGTGAATACGGCCACGATGGGCCAGTGGCGAATCATCGATGGCGCCGAATCGACGACGCGCGATGAGAAGATCGTATTGGGAACGACCACCACAGGAACGATCACGGGGCAGATTTATTCCGAAGGCGCTTGGTCGCTGATTCCCAACACTCCCACCGCCGGTTTATTCGTTTCCGGAATCGACCCATCGTTCCACAGTTTCGATGTCGCGTACGAGACGCTTTCCGGGAACGCGTTGGTGGTATGGCGCAGCGCTACGAACGGCATTATTTCCTACCGAACCTGGAACGGCACCACATGGAGCGCCGTTCAAAACCTGAATACGGGCGTAGCCTCCGCCGTGGTGCATATCAATCTGGCGTCGAGCGCCAATTCGAACCAGATTGTCATGCAAGCGACTAATTCGACATCCAATGATTTCGCGTACATCTGGAATGGAACCACCTGGATCGGCGGAACTCAGCTTGGCCTGAACAACACGCTCGTCGAACCCACCGACGCGAATGCTGCGACGGAATCCATTTCCGGCGATAGCATGGTTGTCTACGACGACTTCAGCAACGGAACCGTGCTGTATTACCGGATCTGGAATGGATCGTCCTGGGCGGCGGCCCAGACAGTTGGTATGCCTGCCGCCGTTACCGGCGACCCGTATTTCGCTTTCACCGCTTCGGATAGAGGATCAGACAGGATCGCTGTCGGCGCACTGACTTACGACAATGAAGTTTGGGCATCGGTATGGGACGGCAACGCCTGGGTCTCAAACGTCTTGGCGACGACTACATCGGCGAATTTCCAGACGCAAACCATGGCGTTGGCCTTCGAAGGCCAATCGGGTCGTCTGATGCTCGCCTATGCGAAAACGGGCTCTAGCAACGTCTTCTACCGCACCTGGACGGCGACCGATGGCTGGTCCACTGAGCTAACCGGACCAGCGGTGGGCGGTGTTCCGAACAGTCTGACACTGACCGCCGACCGCGACACGAATCAAATCATGCTCGCCGTGCAAAACGCGGGCAGCGACCTGCTGTTCTCGCAATGGAGCGGCACGGCATGGAGCACTCCGGTTACGCTGGAAACCAACACTGGCGAAACATCGTTGCAACCGTACCTGTTCATGTACGATGGAGGCGCGAATAATGCGCCCGCTATCACGTCGAACGGCGCTGGCCCCACCGCGATCGCATTAGTCGCCGAAAACACAACAGCTGTAACAACCGTCGTTGGCGCCGACGCTGACCTACCTTTCCAACCCCTGACCTACTCTATCTCCGGTGGCGCTGACGCGGCCCTGTTCG
>JBJTOW010000369.1:0-4631 GCA_046074805.1 Planctomycetota bacterium
CCCTTTCCCCAAGGACGACGTCTCGTCGAAGCCAAAGCCCAACGAGCACATCGACGTGGAACCCATGATCGCACGTGGAACTCAAATCGTCGGCGGTACGAGAGCGGTGCCCGAGGGCGCCGCACTCCAAAAAGAGCGCGACGCCATCTTTGGAGTGCGGGGCCGAAGGCACCGCTTTCCCCTTTCCCCAAGGACGACGTCTCGTCGAAGCCAACGCCCGACGAGCACATCGACGTGAGAACCGTGATCGCACGTGGAACTCAAATCGTCGGCGGCACGAAAGCGGCGCCCGAGGGCGCCGCACTCCAAAAAGAGCGCGACGCCATCTTTGGAGTGCGGGGCCGATCGACTGGCGGACATTCCCCTGTAAACGGCTACTCGCCCGTCACGCCGTATTCGTCCAGCTTTTTTCGGAGCGTAACCCGATGGATTCCGAGTAATCGGGCGGCGGCGGCACACTGCCGCCGATTTCGGTCGAGAACCGTTTCCAGCAGAGGCGGCTCAACGATTCGCAGGAACGCCTCATAGAGGTCGGTGGGTGTTTGGCGTTCGGCGAGCCGCTCTTCCGCCCAACGGCGCGTGTAGTGAGCGAGCAGTTCGGAGGTGGGAGCTTGGGAGTCGGTTTGTTCCGCAACGGTTAGCGGACGTTCGGTGACCGCCGGAAGATGTTCGGGTTCAATGACGCCGCCGCGCGCAAGCATCGCGGCCCGTTCCATGGCGTTGCGTAGTTCGCGGACATTGCCATGCCATGGTCGGCGCCGCAGTTCAGCCAATGCGGTCGGCCCCAGGGTCGCGCGGGGCGAGCCGCCGCTAGCCGCTCGTTCCAGAAAGGATTCCGCCAGCAACACGATGTCGTCGCCGCGTTCACGCAGGGCGGGAATTTCGATTTCAAAGGCCGCCAGCCGATAGAACAAGTCATGGCGAAACCGACCGGCCGCTGCTAACCGCCGGAGATCCTGGTGCGTCGCCGTGACGATGCGGAAGTCGGTGCGAACCGGCGTTCGACCGCCGACCGGCAGGACTTCGCCCTGTTCCAACGCGCGAAGCAATTTCACCTGCGTAGGCAGCGGAATCTCCGCGACTTCATCCAAAAACAAAGTGCCCTGATGGGCTTGGGCGAGCAGTCCCGCACGGTCGCGTTCAGCGCCTGTGAACGCTCCGCGCACATGGCCGAACAACTCGCTCTCCGCCAGCGAGGGACTGAGCGACGCGACATTCACGGCCACAAAAGGTCCGGACGCGCGACGGCTGTGCTGGTGAATCGCCCGCGCGGCCAGTTCCTTCCCCACGCCACTTTCGCCATGCAACAGCACGCTTATGTCGGCGGCTGCGGCCAACGCGATGCGTTTGAATACCTCCTGCATGGCGGGCGAACTTCCCAGCATTCCACCGACCACCTCGGTCCGCCGTTTTCCCTCTGGCCGCTCGCGCGACGCCAACGCCCGCTCCCACGCGGTTTGCGCTTTCGCCAGGTCAAATGGCTTCACCAAGTATTCGAACGCGCCGTTCCGAACGGCCGCGACAGCCGTCTGCAAGTCGCCGTAAGCCGTCATTACGAGAATGGGCGTGCGCGGACAAAGCTCACCGAGCCGCGCCATTGCCGCCAGCCCGTCGATACCCGGCAAACGCACGTCCAGCAGGATGACGTCGGGAGGTTGAGCGGCGGCGGCGGCAAACGCTTGTTCCGCGTTTGAAGCCGTCGCCACTTCATGGCCCAGTTCACGTCCCAGCCGCGCCAGCGCCCAGACGATACTTGGTTCGTCATCCACCACCAGCAACCGTGCCATACTAAGTAGCCTCCTCGATCCACCGGGGCAAACGCACCGTGAAACGCGTCCAGCCAGCTTCCCGACTCCAACGAATCGCGCCGCCGTGCCGCTCCGCGACCTCCCGGGCAATCGCCAATCCTAATCCCGCCCCATCCGGCTTGCTCGACACTAGCGGCTCGAAGACCCGGTCCCGCACCGATTCGGGCGGCCCCATGCCCGTATCGGCGACTTCCAACTCGACATGTTCCCCGACAATTCGCAGCGCTGCTTCGACCGTCGGCGCACCGTCGCCCCGTTGCAAAGCGTTCGCTTCAGTGGCCGCCTCGACCGCATTCAATAGAAGATTGACCGCCTGCTGGGCCAGCGCGTCAGCGTCCCCTCGAATCATCGCGGGAGCGGAAGGCGGCAACCAACACAGCCGCACACCCAAGTGGAGACAACGCGGCTGAATGAGCGGCAGCACGCCAGCGATGACCACCGTCCAATCGAGCGGCCGCAGTGGGCCCGAGTGGCCGCGTCCCAACGCTAGAAAACGCCGCACATACTCTTCGATAGCTTCCAACTGGCGGTTGGCAACATCCAACGCCTCGTCGTCCGCCTGGCCACAACCGCGGCGATGCAAATCGAGCGCCATGCGAGCGCCTGTCACAGCGTTTCGCAATTGATGCGCCATCCCGCCAGCCAATTGGTCGAGCGTCCGGAGTTGCTCTTGTCGACGCACGCGGGACTCGTAGCCAACCAACCGTTCGGCCAGTTGATTCACGGATCGAGTCAAGTCGCGCAGCTCGTCGTCCCGCTTTGGCAACGGCAACGGTTCATGCTGGCCCGCCGCGATCCGGTCGACTTGATCGCGAAGCCGCGCGACTGGCTGGGTTACTCGCAAAGCGAGCCCACCGCCAACCAGCATCACAGCGGCGACCGCCGAGAGTCCGACCGCCAGCGGCGGCACGACGGCGTCGCGCCAGGCGCGTTGAAATCGGGCCTCGGGATAGAACGAGTGCAAGATCAACACTCGGCCACTGTCGACCGGCCGTCGCAACCGAAGCGATGTGTGAAAATGCGGCTGATTGTCGAGCCACATGGATGATTCGCCACCGTCGGCGGTCGTCGCATCGCTGGAACGGACAGACAGTTGGTCGGCGATCCGCGAAGCGGCTCGGGCGGCGGCGGGAGTAGCCGCGAGCGGCTGGCCGGTGGAGTCGACCAAAAGGTACTCAGCGCCCGAAAGCCCGCGCAACTGCAACAAGACATTCTCGGTCAGCGGGAAGGTGGAACGCTGCAATGTCTCGCCCGTCTCCAACCATTGAAGCTCGATCTGCCGCCGCGCCTGTCGACCTACGAGCCAGATATCGACGACGGCGAGCAGCAGCAGCGTCACAAGCGTGACACCGGCCATCGGCCCCATCAGTTGGTATCGTAAGGGCCTTCGCATCGCGGGTGCGGGTATGTCCCCGCCAGCCGAAGGGAATTCCCCCCGGGCGGCGATAGTGTACGTTGTGACGGTTAGTAGTTATCGAGAAACCGCGAACTACTCACGGTGACTCAACACGCTGCGATTCGACGCGTCAGGTTGTCGCTGTCGACGGAAATTTCGCTCGCCGGGGAGCATTGTAGCTGTGGACGAAGGGGAACGTATTGGAGATTCGGCGGAGTGCCCCGAGTCGCGGCTGCGAAATCTCGAGGAACGCTGGCGGCTGCTGATGGAGGTAACCAGTAACGCGATTTGGGACTTCGACACAGCGACCAACCGCGTGTGGAGGAACGACGCGTACCTGCGGATGTTCGGCCCTCAGGACGAAGGACCGACAAGCTGGATCGAGTGCCGACGCTGGTGGTCGGACCGTATCCACCCCGACGACCGCGAGCGTGTTGTGCAGTCGTTTGAATCGGCCGTCGGATCGGGCGCGAGTGGCTGGAATTCCCAATACCGCTATCGGCAATGGGATGGCACCTACGCCTTGGTCGCCGACAGCGCGCGATTCGCTCGCGACGCCTCTGGACAGCTAACTCGGGCCCTCGGAGCCGTCCAGGACCTCACGACGCTTAACGCCTCCCAGACACGCTTAGCCGAACGCGAATTCACGATCCGACGAATGTTCGAAATGCAGGAACGCGAGCGGCGTCTCGTTTCGCACGACATTCATGATTCTCATCGCCCACCTCCAGCCCCGGGTTGCCGCGCCCGCCACGCCACGGCGAGGTAGGGAAAATCGGTGAACACGCCGTCGACGCCGGCGCCGCCGAGGCGCTCCATCAGCTCGTCGAACGATCCGGCCCAGCGCGGCAGGGCGTCACGCCGCGCCGTCCAGGGATGGACGACGAGCCCGGCCGCGTGCGCCCGGGCGACGAGGTCCGTCGTGTGGCCGTCTTTGCCGACGACCAGTTCGAGCGCCGGTCCGAGACCGTCGGCGACCTCGGCGATCCGCCCGAGGCCGTCCCCCTCGACGAGGTCGGCGGCGTCGCCGCCGACGAGCTGAACGAGGTTCCCCTGCCAGCCGAGATCGGTGCGGATCCGCCGCACCTCGGCCGGGTCGAAGCACTGCACGTAGCAGCGGTCGGCCCGGGTGGCGTAGCCCGCCCGCGCGAGGACGTCGAGCACCAGCCGCGACAGGTCGTGCCCCTCGCGGCGGTGGAAGGCGGGCTGCTTGATCTCCGGGTAGATCCCCACCGGCCGGCCGAGCGCCCGCGACAGCCCGGCGAGGAAGCGCAGCTCCTCCTCGAGCGTGGCCAGCGCGAGCCGGCCCTCGTCCTTGGGAAAACGCCCGGGATAGATCTGCACGCCGTCGCGGTGTCGAAGCGTTCGACGATGGCGAGCGACTTCAGTTCGGCGAGCGTGAAGTCGGCGCAGTAGAAGCGGCCGTC
>JBJTOW010000370.1:0-5105 GCA_046074805.1 Planctomycetota bacterium
CTCGTTCCAACGCCACTTGCCACGGCTCGCCCGGCACGAGGTGCGCTTCGTCCAGGAAGAATGAGATTCCCTCGCGCTGCCAACGATCGGCCACTTGGCGGACGAACGGCTTATCCCGATTCGAGTGGAACAAGAAAACCTGATAACGATGGCCCGACATGCCCATCTGCCCTCAGTGGTTCGATCGTACCCGCCAACCTTTCGGCGGTGGTCACGATTCTAGACTGGAAAGGAATGAACTCAAACACGCGGTTTGCGGTGGGAGCTCAGGTGGCTGGCCCTCCCCGTCTTGAAAGACGGGGCTACCATCGTTTGTCGCTCCGCGACCGCAACAAATGACACTCACTTCATCTTGGCTCCCGCCCAAGCACCTGACCATTGTCCGCTGCTCAACGGCGGATTCCACGGCATCCGCGACGCCCTGTGAACAAGGAACGCGAACGCACTCGACTAGATTTCCCGACGAATTCGGCCGTTCTTCGCCGCCTACTCCCGGTTTCATCAAGGTGCCCCTCACGGTGCCGAGAAATCGCCGTGGTGCCAACAGTGGTGCCGACGTATCTGCCGCTCAGGCGTATCTCTTTGCACCGTAGAACGCCGAAAACGGGCGGCCGCGCCACGCGACGTCAATTCGCCCGAAGTGGGCCACGGGGCGTGCGTTGGGCGACGGTTGTTGTTGGCTTTCAACGCCTTGCGGCGATGAATGTCGCGTGGGAACCATCAGCACGCCCAGAGGGATTCGAACCCCCGACCGCCGGATTAGAAATCCGGTGCTCTATCCGGCTGAGCTATGGGCGCGTGTCGCTGGGCTGGCCAGCGTGATCCTTGCGTGTTTTCCAGAGCGGCGAAAGGCTACGGCGCGGCGGGTGAGGGCGTGGTCGAGGACGGCGCGGCGGATGACTGCGCGGAGCTGGCGGGGGTGCTGGCCGATGGTGGCGTCGCCCATCCGAACTCGCGGGCCTTCAATTCCAAGCAGCGGGCGATTTGCCGTACAGCCTGTCGCAAACGGTTCTCGTTTTCGACCAGCGAGATCCGCAAGTAGCCTTCGCCGGCCGGTCCAAAGCCACTGCCTGGGCTCACGGCCACGTTGCCGTGCTCCAACAACATCATCGCGAAATCCATCGTGCTCATTCGACTTGACCAAGGCTCGGGGATCTTCGCCCAGACGAACATGCCGGCGCGGGGCACATCCATGGTCCAGCCGAGCCGCCGCAAACCTTCGATCAACACGTCGCGTCGGCCTTCGTAAATCCGCGACTGGGCTTCCACCGCCGCATCCGTGTGCCGCAGGGCGACGATGGCGGCGATTTGGATCGCCTGGAACATGCCGTAGTCGTAGTAACCTTTGATGGTGCCGAGCGCTCGCACCATCTCCGCGTTGCCACAGCAGAAGCCAACACGCCAACCAGCCATGTTGTACCCCTTGCTCATCGTCGTGAATTCGACGCCCACTTCCAACGCGCCCGGGGCCGACAGAAAACTTGGCGGCTGATAACCGTCGAACGCCACGTCCGCGTACGCGAAATCACTGATCACCATGAAGCCATAACGCCGCGCCAGCTTCACCACTTCGACGTAGAAATCGGGCTGGACCGTCACGGTCGACGGATTGTGCGGGTAGTTGATGATCAACAGTTTCGGGGTGGGGTACAGATGCTGGCAGGTATACGCGATGTTCGACAAAAACTTGTCTTGGTCGGCGACTTCCAACGCGATCGCGTTCCCGGACGCCAGCGCCACGGCGTACATGTGGGCGGGAAAGTAGGGTGCCGGAATGATCGCGTTGTCGCCCGGTCCCATGAGGGCCAAGCAAAGGTGGCTGAACCCCTCTTTTGACCCGAGACAGGTGATGACCTGAGCGTCCGGGTCGAGCCGCACGCCGTATTTCTTCAAGTACTTCGCCCCGACTTCACGGCGCAAGTTCAAGATACCATTCGACTTACTATAGCCATGATTATCCAGATCGCGGGCCGCTTCCGTCAGCTTTTCGATGACGATGTCCTGCGGCGGATCGGAGGGATTGCCCATCCCCATGTCGATCACGTCGAGGCCCGATCGCCGTTTTTGGTACAACAACGCGTTGATTCGGCCAAACAGGTAGGGCGGTAATCGATTCACGCGGTCGGCGAATCGAATGTGGAACGGCTCGCGTGGAACCGTAGACTGGGGACGCTCTCCCGATCCTGTGGCGAAGTCGTATTCGGTCATAAAACTGCTTTCCTTGATCGACAGCCCGCGCAGCGGACGACGCCGCCCCAACGTCCCTCCCCGCACGGTCGCTGTTCTAACCTAAAATACTTCCCCGGCCCGACCGGAAAAAAGGCGCCAGGAATCTTTTTCCCATCAATTCCTGGTGTCAACAATGGTTTTCGTCAAAAATGCTTCCCGGACCACCGCTTTCCGTCCACAATTCCAACCCCTTCGGCGTCGCACCCATGCCACATTCGATCCACCTGCTGGAACGCATCCACACCGTCGTACGCCTGCTACGCCCCACGCTTGCCGCTAGCTGCGTCGCGTTAACAACCCTGGCGATCGGCGGAGTCTGTCTTCCAGACCGCGTGGCGGCGGGGGAAATCACCCTCCGCGACCAGGAATTGCCCACTCGACTGACAGTCGGCTACGCCGTCCGGCTGATCGACATGAACGGCGACAAACGATTAGACATCGCGATCGTCGATTCGGATCGGGTTTTGTGGCTAGAAAATCCGAATTGGAACGAACATATTTTGACCGTGCCGGGGCAAACTAAGAAAGACAACGTCTGTTTCGCCCCTGCTGACATCGATGGCGATGGGCAGATCGATTTCGCGGTCGGAGCCGATTGGCGGCCGTTCGATACGAACACGGGCGGCACGATCCAGTGGATTCGCCGCGGCGACTCGCCCGGAAAGCCATGGAATCTCCATCCAATCGGCGAAGAACCGACCGTGCATCGGATGCAGTTCGCCGACCTGGACGGCGATTCGCGGCCGGAACTGATTGTCTCGCCCCTGATGGGTCGTGGAACGACCAAACCGCTCTTTCAGGAAAAGGGAGTGCGGCTGCTGGCCTACAAGATTCCCGCCGATCCGGTCAAAGGTCCGTGGCAACCGCAGGTGATCGACGACTCCCTGCACGTTTCCCACAACATCTGGCCGACCGACATCGATGGCGATGGCCGCACGGAGTTGCTGGTCGTCAGTTTCGAAGGCGTTCATTTGCTGGAACGGCCGGGCACCGCCGCGTTTGGTTCCAGCCCCTGGCGACGGACACGCATCGGCACCGGAAACCAAGAGACGTCGCCCAATCGCGGGGCCAGCGAGATTAAACGTGGGCAACTCGCGAAAGGCGATTACATCGCGACGATCGAGCCATGGCATGGCTCGCAAGTCGTCGTCTACACCCGGCCTGACGGCCAGCGGCCCGCGACCGGCGATTGGCTCTGGCGCCGCCAAGTGCTGGACGACAAACTGCTCTGGGGCCACGGTGTTGTCTGCGCCAACCTGGATAACGACCCCGAAGAGGAACTGGTCATCGGCGTGCGCGACGACCAAAGTCCGGAAAACCGCCGTGGACTCCGGGTGTACGATCCTCGCGACGCCGCTGGCTCGACGTGGTCCCGGACCGTCATCGATTCTGGGAGCGTGGCGATCGAGGATCTCGCGGCGGGCGATCTCAATGGCGACGGCCGAGTGGACGTGGTCGCCGTCGGTCGCCAAACGCACAATGTGAAAATCTATTGGAACGAGACCAAGTAAAGGGATAAGGGATAACGCCATGCAAGCCTCCCCGACCATTCTCGCGGCTGTTGCTCTCGACCGCCGCGACGCGACCGTGCTGCGTCATGCCGCGAAATTGGCCGCGTTGTTCCATGCGCGATCGGTGTTGGCCGTCCATGTCACTCCGCCGCAGACAGACGGTTCGCCCGCGGGCGCGTTACCAAACACGACGCGTGGCGCCAACGACACCGCGCGATTGCTCGAGGAAAAGCTCGCGCGGATGGTTGACGAGCATCGGGGACGGATGCCGACCGCCACCCAGCTGCTAGCCGTGGTGCGGCATGGCAACCGGGTCAATGAATTGGTGCAATTGGCGGCCGAAACCCAAGCCGACTGCCTGGTGATCGGTCGGCGGCCGCGCGACGAACACGACGCTCTAAGCGACGCGGTGAGAAAACTTCAGTGGAAAACGCCCTGCTCCGTGCTCATCGTGCCAGAAGGCGCTTCGGCCGAATACCAGCGAGTGCTGACGGCCTGCGACTTCTCCGAACATTCACGGGACGCCTTGCGGGTGGCCGCCGTCATTCGCCGGGCCGTCCCGCAGGGCCAATTGACGGTTGAACACGTGTTCGCCTTGCCCTCGCTGCCGCACTTGGCCGGCCGCAGTGTCGACGAGTTCGTCGAGATTCAGCGATCCGAAGCGAAAAAACGCTGGTTCGAATTTCTGCTCGCCGGCCCCGGACCCAATCCGCTCGAAGGTCTCGAACACTCCACGCGTTTCGACGAATCCGAGCAGGTGCCGCGAGCCGTGGCCCGCGCCGCGATCGACACCGACGCCGATTTGATCGTCGTCGGTTCGCACGGCCTGACTCCTCGAGCCGGCGGCTTGCTCGGGCATGTGGCCGACGGGGTCGCCGCCCAGACCGTTCGGCCATTCCTGTGCGTCAAACGCAAAGGCGAAGTCGTCGACTTGCTGCAAGCGCTGCTTGGCCTGTACGAAAACCGCTAGCGCTTTTCAAATCCCATGCCCAGAAAAGGTGTCAGGAACCGTTTCTATATTTTCAGTGAGAGATTTTTGTCTTGAGCCCAGAAAAGGTGCCAGGAACGAATGGCACTGTAGGCGCGTGAGTGCGCGCAGAATGGCCTTGGACTGAAGCGGGGAATTTTGCAAGATTCGCTCCAGCCAAACTGATCTTTTGAATAAAAGCCCGGCTCGGAATGTACTTGGAAGCCCTCCTTGGTTGCAGCTCGGCAAGAGTGGTCAAGGAGGGTTTTTTCATGGTGTCTCCGATACCAGATTCGCCGCGGCCCGGCAGCCGCGGTTTCCAAAAAGTCGTCGATGTGTTCCTGTCCGGCGAGGGTTTGCCTTTCTTGCGGGTTCTCACCGCCAAGCGAATCGAGCGG
>JBJTOW010000371.1:0-5537 GCA_046074805.1 Planctomycetota bacterium
TCAGCAATGGGCGGAGATTCGATCGGCATGTATGAACTCGGTCGGTGATCTCAAGGAGTTGGGGGCGATGGTTGTCGAGCATGGCCATCGCGGTCCCGCCACTTTGCGGTCCGTGCTCAACAACCATGTCGACGCTGTCATCTTGCCGAGATTGCGGGCCCGTCTGCGGGAACTGGCGATGCTAGCCAAGATTGCGCCGATGCTCGGATTGTTCGGCACGGTTTACGGCATGATCGAAGCGTTCGGCAAAATCGCGGGTGCCCAAGGGCAGGGCGTCGATCCCAAGGAAATGGCCGATAGCATCGGCATTGCGCTTGGCACCACGTTTCTGGGCCTCATGGCGGCGATGCCGATCATCGTCTTCCTTTCGATCCTTCAATCAAAAATCGAAGCGTTCACCATCGCGCTCGAGCAATTCACCGAACGCAGCGTCTACCACGTCGCCAACGCCACAAAGCCTTTGCCCAAGAAGTGAAGGCGCGGACCATGTGGACTGTGCGCGACAAATCGAGCCGTCTCGAAACAACGCTGGCCGACGACACGTTTCGCCAGCGGTTGTTCCACGGCGATTTTCTGTCCGGCTATGAATTCCGCGCGCCTGGCGCCAGCAACTGGATCGACCGCCGAGCCGCCTTGCAAATGCTGCTCGGAGGCGCCTCGCGGCCCGCGAACCCCAAAAGCAGCGCGACGCCGAACACGGTCTCACCATCCGCGCCTTCACCAGCAACGCCTTCACCAGCAACGCCGCCTGTCACACCGTATCCGGTCGCGCAGTATCCGGTCGCGCCCTCGCCGCCGCCGCCGCCTTCCAGCCGCGCATCGATGGATCGGGGCGGGGCCGCTACTTCTCCGCCCACCAAAACGCCGCCGCCACCGCCGCCGCCGCGGCGTGCGACGCTAGACCGCTCCGTCCCCGCTGCGGCAACGCCACCCTTTTCGCCTCCACAGCCTGGCGCTGTGTCGTCCACCAGCGCGGAGCTCGGCAATCGTCTGGCCGCCAACGAGCAGCTTGGCGCCGTCCATTCGATTCGTAATCGCTGCAAGAAGCAGGCGGAAGAGATCGATGCGGATTTGGATATGACGCCGATGATCGACGTTGTGTTCCAGTTGCTCATCTTTTTTATGGTGGCCAGCAGTATCTCGGTGATGGGACAACTGTCGTTGCCGCCAGCCGTGACCGGCGACACCGAAGACGTGCGGGAACGCGTGACCCTGGTGCTCGACCTGCCGCCCGATGTCGTTGAATCGCTCCCGGAACGCGGCGGAGCGACGATGTTTCTCAGCGAGGCGGTCCTTTATTTCAATGACGAGCCCGACCGGAAGCTGCCGGGCGCCAACCTGCGGAATGAATTGCGAACGAAGTTCGCCGCCTGGCGAGCGGAACAGCCCTCGAATTCGAACAATTCGGCGGTTCAGCTGATCTTGATGGCTCATCGACGAGCCCCCGTGCGGCTGGTGCGGCAAGTGCTGGCGATGGCTCGCGAAGAAGGGGCTGGCGAAGCGCTGGTGGGGGTCGCGACGCGCATGGGTGCGCCGGTGGCGGGAGGTCAACCATGACTACTGCTGGGCCACCGTTGACATTATGGGATGTAAGTAAGGATCGCGAACAACCGTTGGCGCTGGGGCTGACACCGGGTGATGTCCATGTGCGGCTGCATCGCGGCGAATTAAGCGTCGAGGATTGGGTGCGGCCAAATCGCGGTGGCGCATGGGTCCAATTGGCGATGAGCGACGCTTTCGTCGATGTGGCCGCGCCGCCACGACGGCAACGCCATGAGCTGCCGCCCGACGAAGAGTTGGACATGACGCCGATGATCGACATGACCTTCCTGCTGCTCATCTTTTTCATGGTCACGGCCTCGTTCCACTTGCAGAAGGGCTTTCATTTTCCCCCCGAATCGCGACTTGGAGAATCGCAGCCGCAAGACAAGCCTGTCCCTGGAATCGCCCAGGTCCGCGACCGCTTGGTGCTTTGGGTGCGAGCCGATGACTCGGTGCATTTCGACAACGGCCAAGGCCAACCGGTCGGCGACCCCATTCCGCTCAATACGCTCGCCAACGTGCTGTCCCGCGAAAGCCAGGATCGCAAGGTAGACAGGCTGCTTGTTATTCCCGATGAGATGGCGGCGCATGAAACGCTGATCGCGGTCATCGACGCCGCTGTCCAAGCCCGGCTCACCGATGTCGCGATGGCCGATATCGCCGGTGGCACCGGAGCGAAAACCGGAGGTAACGCGAAAACTGGAAGTGGCACAAAACCGGGAACGGCCGTCGACCCTGGAACGGCCACGAAGTCGGACACCACGAAGTCGGACACGTCCACGAAGAACGGTGGCATTCCCGCTGGTTCCAGCCCAGCGCCAAAAATCCTTCGGACCGAATAGGGGACCGATCCGTGACGATGTCCCCGACCGGCGATCTCCCATCGCCCGCGACGAAATCCCACGAACGGAGACTCGAAGCGCGTGGCCGCCGCCGCGACGACATGGTATCGGAAGCCAGCATGATGCTCGTGCGGTTAACGCTGGTCGCTCTTGTCACTGCGCAGGTCGCGACCATCGGCTGTGGCGGATCGAGCCAGTTGCAGGGCCAACTGATCGGTGCGTGGCGCGACGCCGACGAGGCGTTCCGAAAGACTCAGTTCACTCAGGCTGCTAAAGATTACCGGTTCATCACGCAGCGTCTGCAACCGCTTGGTTCCGCGGCCGCCATTCGCGCCGATCGCGAACTGGCCGACACGCTTGCAACCCTGTGCGACACTCTGGCCAAGGCCGATCAGTCAGTTAGTGGCGATCTGTTCGACGAGGGCCAAGCATCGCTGGTCGGAAAGTATGCCGAGCAGTTACGGAAATGCGCGGCGGCCGCCACGGAAGTGCCGAAAGAATTCGAATTGGGTGGCCGAACGGCGGGAAGCCAATTTACACCGGCGCAGCGGGCCGCTGAAGTCGCTGGTTGGGCGCGTCAACGACTTGAAGCGTGGCAGAATCGTTGGAATCCCGATCTGCCCGACGCCACGCGGCAACTGGACGACTGCGGCCGCCTGTTGCAACTGGTTCGCCAATTCGGCGACTCCGAGGCGTTCGCCAAGACGGTCGTCGCTGAACATACGCGGCTCGGCGAAATGTTGGCATCGCGTGCGCAGTTGACGAAATTGCGTGAGGCGTGCGACGACTGTCTGCGAACACCGTCGCGTGCGACGTACGATGTGGCCCGCGATTTGCGCGATTCGATTCGCGCTGCGGGAGGCGACGAGGCGACGTTGGCGCCGGTCGAGCAACGCTGGAACGAATTCCGTAAAGCTTTACCCGCCGCCTTGAGAGCGGGCGTGCGAGCGCAAAGTGGCGTTCGGGCTTCGGTCCGCGCCACCACCCGTTCCATCGACCGCTTGCCGCTCGACGCCGCCTGCGCGATGAGTGCCGAATTGCTCGAGTTGCCAGCCGATCCCGCGTCGCCATTGATTTTCGCGCTCGCCGGTGAGCGCTGCTACGCCCTGGAAGCCCGCCGTGGCCGACCACGGTGGGCACTCCGTGTCGGTTATTCGATGCAGGGCCTACCGATCGCCGTCGGCTCGTCGGCCAAGGGGCCAGGAACCGAAACGCTCCCCGGAAGTGGCGACGCGACTGTGTTGGCGGCTGGCGACGATGGCGGTCGAGTCGCGTTGGCTTGGGGCGATTCCAAGGCGCGGCACGTGAGCGTCCTCCGAGCTGCGGATGGCGAGCCGCTATGGACGGCCGCCTTGCCTGAGAAACATGAATTGGCCGGGCCTCTTGTCGTCGCCGGCGGCGCCATCCACGCGGTGCTCGATCATGGGCAGCTTTGGCGATTCGATCTGGAAACCGGCGCGATCCAAGGAGTACTTGACTTCCCCGAGCCGATCGTGGGTCCATTGCTGATCGACAGCGATGGTCGACGTGCGATCGTTCTGGGTCGCGATATGGCAATGTACGCGCTGCCGCTGGAAGCGCCACTGCGAGTCGCGGCGGTCCATCTACTGGATGACAACTCACGATACGAGGACACCTTTGGATTGTGGGCTGCGCCTTTTGCGATCCTCGTTCGCAACACGGCCGCCGGCAAAGCCCAAGTTCAAGTCTTCCGTGAACCTGTTCTCGGCGAGCGTGGTGGAAACGATGGAGGCCAGCGACTGCAAAGCCTCGATATCCCCGATCGAGTGTGGCAGCCGCCGTTGATGCTGGGCAATCAGCTGCTGTTGGCGACCGAATCCGGCGAGGAGATTGTGCTGGGAGTGGATGTCAACCAGCCCCAATCGCCGCTTTACGAGCTGCATCGACAGGGCGCGTCAAAAGCGGCGTTGGCGAACGCCGTCAAAGAATCGCCTGACACCGCATCGATCGCCCACCCCGAGTGCGCTTTGCATCCCGATGGCGGCTTCGTCGTGCTCCGAAACGGCGCGATCGAAGCCTGGACGTTGGATGTGTTGAATCGCGCCGGTGTCCGCCGTGAGCGATTATGGAATGCCGCGTTGGACGCCAACGAGTGTCCGACGCAACCGCTCCAAACGGTCGCCGGCCGATTGTTCTCCGTGACGCAACACCTTGGAAAAGCGGGCGCCCGCGTTCGCGAAATCGATCCCCGAGACGGTTCGGTTCTCTGGCGCGCCGCTGTCGGTTTGCAAGCCGAAGAGATCGTTTACCAGCGAGTGGCGCGCGATGGCTCTGGTCGCTCGCTCGCTGTCGTGCTGACCAGCGGCGACACATGGCGGCTCTTCGACGGTTCCGCAAGCGGCGTTGTCGCTAGCCGCCACCTTCCTTGGTCGATGGCGAATCCAACCTTGGAATGGGTGCCGCTATCGCGAAAGGTCGCGTGGATCGACGCCGCGCCTCGCCCCAGATTGGTCATCGCGCCCGCGAGTCCATCCGCGCTGCGCGAGGAGCGTGCCTTTTCGCTTCCCCATCCCGCCGGTTCGGCTTTGGCTGCTTTTGAAGGGCGTATCGGCGGTCGAGGGGAGGCCGACGCCGCGTCATCGAAAGACGTTGCTTCGGCGGCCGATGCCACCTCATCGAAGGACAGCCAACTAGCTACGCCGCCATTGTGGTTCGCGGCAATCGATTCCGGTCGCCGCATCATGCTCGCCCAGGGTGACGCCGACAGTCCGCCTCCGCAGTTCCAAGACCTACCGGCGCAGTTGCCGGCAAACGACTGGATGCGTCCGCAGTGGCTTGATGGGCGTGGTATCGTCGTGGCTCATCCGCGTGGATACCTGCTATCGGCGACGGTCCAGGCGAGCGACGCTCTACCATTCCTCGCCCGGTCCGCGCACACACTGATCAGCGACCAAGGTTTAGTCGGCCCACCCGTGATTCTGTCGCAGCGCGTCTGGACGCTCGACCGCGACGGCACTTTACGAGTCTTCGACTGGCCAAGTCTCGCGTTGAAAGCGGAACTCGAAGTGGGATCGCCGACAACCCGCCTGGTCGCTTCCGAACGCTCACTGCACGTGGGGCTTCGCGACGGCGGCGTGGCGAACATCGCGGTGGAAGCCGGTTTGCCCGGCGAGTTGCGGCGCGTTGCGATTG
>JBJTOW010000372.1:0-5317 GCA_046074805.1 Planctomycetota bacterium
CCTGTCGGCCCCGCACTCCAAAGACAGCTTCGACGAGCTCACTTCATTTCGCTCGGTAAACGTTCGCGTCGACGAAACGTCGGCCGTGGGGAAAGCGGTGCCTTTCGGCCCCGCACTCCAAAGGCCGCTTCGACGATCTCACTTCATTTCGCTCGGTACGCGTTCGCGTCGACGAAACGGTGGCCGTGGGGAAAGCGGTGCCTGTCGGCCCCGCACTCCAAAGACCGCTTCGACGAGCTCACTTTATTTCGCTCGGTACGCGTTCGCGTCGACGAACCGTCGGCCGTGGGGAAAGCGGTGCCTGTCGGCCCCGCACTCCAAAAACCGCTTCGACGAACTCACTTCATTTCGCTAGGTGTTCGTTCGCGTCGACGCAACGTCGGCCGTGGGGAAAGCGGTGCCTGTCGGCCCCGCACTCCAAAGACCGCTTCGACGAGCTCACTTTATTTCGCCCGGTACGCGTTCGCGTCGACAGGAAAAAAAAGCCGCCGGCATTTTGGGCAGTAATACTTCGCTTCCTTCAGGGGAACCTCGCCGCGGCGAGTGATCAACTCGCGAGTTCGCTCCCCCTGGTGCTCCCCCGCGTGCCCACAGCTGGGACATGGTGGATCCTCCGGCGCATGGCTCGTGTGGCGGGCCAGCTTCTGAAGCCCAAACTCGCGAGCCACCATGTCGCCAATCCGCACCATGGCGTCCTCGATGTCGTTGATGTTCTCGCGGGGACTGCCCAAGCCCGCCGCTTCTTCCTCCGCCAAGATCTCCGCAACCAACGTTTTCACCCGTTCCTCGAGCGCCTTTTTTCTTGCCATCCTTGGCTACCTTCCCCAATTTGAACCCGCAATGTGATGCCGATCCCAAATTTACCCCCCCTCTGCCACTTGAACCAAGATCAACTTGCAAGACGCGACATGCACCCGAAAAAATCGGCGAGTACCCTTTTCCATTGACCGGCGCGGATACGATGATCTAGGATACTCGTTCACCTGATTCACAAGCTCTCCGGAGGCGAAGGCGATGCTGGCGATTCCTGGACAACCCGGCAAGGACGTGTGCGACCGTCATCTCGGAGTAACTCGGCGCGATATTTTGCGTGTTGGCGGATCTGCTTTCCTGGGCATGTCCTTGGGGCAGATGCTGCAACTTCAAGCCGGCCAAGCGGCTGAAAACAGCTCGGCGGGCGGCCCAGGCTGGAACAAGGCGAAGAGCGTTATCCTGGTCTACCTGCAAGGCGGCCCGAGCCATCTCGACTTGTGGGATCCGAAAGACAACGTCCCGGACAATGTTCGCAGTCCGTTCAAGCGGATCGGGACCAAGGTTCCCGGCATGGACGTGACCGAACTGCTGCCCAAGATCGCCCAGGTCACCGACAAGCTGACGATGGTGCGGTCGATGAGCTACACGCCGGTGGGATTGTTCAACCACACGGCCGCGATCTATCAGATCCACACCGGCTACACGGCGGACAAGGTGAGCCCGTCGGGCCAGTTGGAACCGCCCACGCCGAAAGATTTCCCGAACTTTGGATCGAACATCATTCGGCTCAAGCCGCCGACGGTTCCGATGTTGCCGTTTGTGATGTTGCCTCGTCCACTGCAGGAGAGCAATGTGGTGAACAAGTCGGGCACGGCCGGCTTTTTGGGACGCCAGTTCGACCCGTATTACTTGTTCCCGCCCGGCGATGACATGGACATGGACAAGATGTCCAAGATCCGCATCGACGATCTGAAACTGCGACCGGAAGTCACCGAAAACCGTCTGGAACGACGCGCGCGTCTTCGCGATCTGATCAATCGCGGAATGCCTGAGGTGGACGCGGCGGTGAAGAAGTACGAACTGAACAAGTACTACGAAACGGCGATTGACTTGGTGGTGTCGGGACGGGCTCGAGACGCCTTCGACTTGAGCAAAGAAAACGACGCAATGCGCGAGCGGTACGGGCGGAACACGTTCGGCCAAAGTTGCTTGCTCGCCCGCCGCTTGGTCGAGGCCGGCACACGGGTCGTCGAGGTCATCTGGCCGAAGGTCGCTAACTCGGACAATCACTCGTGGGACGTTCACGTCGGCCTGGGCGATCGGATGCGGAAGCAATCGGGCCCGATGCTCGACTCCGGCTTGTCGGCGTTGATCTCCGATTTGGATGATCGCGGTATGCTCGACGAGACGCTCGTGGTGGCGATCGGCGAGTTTGGCCGCAGTCCGCAGCGTGGCGTGAGCACTTCAGGCAACTCGAACTCTGACGATGGCCGCGATCACTGGCCCTATTGCTACACGGCGATCGCCGCCGGAGCCGGGATTCGTCGCGGATTCGTCTACGGCAAGTCGGACCAAACCGGTTCAGCGCCGTTGGAAACGCCGGTGCATCCGATCGAAATGCTGGCCACCGTCTACCACGCGGTCGGTATCGATCCGATGACGATCGTTTACAACCACCTGAACCAACCGCGCGAGTTGGTGAAGGCCGCGCCGGTCACCGGCTTGTTCGCCTAGTCCGCGGCTTCCCTTGTTCACGGTTCATGACGCTGCGGAGGAATTTTCAGTCCTCCGCGGCACGTCTCGATGATACGATTTTTCCAGCAGCGTTGGTTTTTGATCCTGCTGGCCGTGACATTGGCGATCGGTTTCGGCGGTAGTTCGCGTCTGGGCCCGATCGCTGACTGGAAATGGCTCCGCGACGCCGACGTCGCGGCCGTATTGTTTTTGATGGCCCTGCCGCTCGAAGCGTCCGCCATCTATCGCGTGATCCGCCGTCCTCTGGCGCCGCTGCTCGCGGTTTTCGTGACTTTCGGCTTACTACCGCTGATCGCCTGGGGCGTTTCGTTCCTGCTAACGGGCGGTCAAGGACCAGGGTTGTTGATCGCCGCCGCGACGCCCTGCACTGTCGCCTCGGCGGCCGTGTGGACACGCCGCGCCGGCGGAAATGACGCGGTTGCGACGATGGTGACGGTTATTACGAACGGCTTGTGTTTCGTCGTCACCCCGTTATGGCTCTGGGTTTTTCTGGGCCAGGGCGTGCAAAGCGACGAACTGGAATTCAAGTCCGCCGTGTGGCAACTCGGGCGACTGGTTGTTGCGCCGATGATCGTCGGGCAACTTTTTCGACTCATCCCGTGGGTCGCCCGCGTCTCGACCCGCCATCGAACGGCGTTCGGTATTCTGGCCCAGTGCGGTATTCTTTACATGGTGCTGGTCGGGTCGGTGCAGAGCGGCCGCCAATTGGATCGCACTGTCTCGCCGACCGTTTTATTACCGAACGTCGTTTTACCGACCGACAGTCGGCCGACCGACAGTCAGCAGACCGACAGTCGGCAGACCGTTGTTGTGCCGACCGATAGTCGGCCGACCGATGCCCCGCCTCGCAGTGCCGTCGCGTCAATCCCCACCCTGACACCGAAGCCAACCGTGGTCGCGGCCGCCGCATGACAATCGCCCGGGCTCGTCGACTTCCTCATCATGCTCGCGGGCGTTTCGTTTGTGCATACGGCGGCGTTGGGGGTGGGGGTGCAGTTGTCACGCTGGTGTGGATTGTCGCGAGAGGATCGGATTGCGGTGGGATTCTCTGGCAGCCAGAAGACCCTGATGATCGGGTTGAAAGTGGCGCTCGACTATCACATCAGCATTCTGCCGATGGTGACGTTCCATGTCGCGCAGTTGCTTGTCGACACGCTGATCGCCGATCGCATGGGGCGGCGAACCGCCGAGCCTGCCAGCGGCGCCAGTGAGCGGGCCGCGGGTGACCGCCGGAATGTTATTGACTCGCCCTCTCGCCCGTCTTAGCTTATTCCCAGGCGTCGATGATTTGACGCTCGGTTGCGGTCATCCCCGACCGCCTCCGCTCGAGTCCCACCTAATAGCTCGACGTGCCGTGGTCCGGCGGATTCCCTTTCGCTCGACTGTGGCATGAAAAGAATCGGGGCCTGCCCTCCAGGCCACGCGTATGCAGGAGTCGCACGCATGAGTCGGCGAGAACTCTCCGGCGGATCGTTCCGCCATCGCATGGGGTTATTGGCGATCGTCTGGGCCGCGACGCTCGGTTGGACCGCGTGGCAATCCAGCATGGCGACAGCCGCCGATCCGTTCCAGATTCGAATCGATCAGCTGGTCGAAGCGGCGGGACCGGGCGGGCTAGCGCCGCTGGCAAACGACGCCGAGTTCCTGCGTCGCGTGTCGCTCGATCTGGCCGGCCGCATTCCCACCGCCGCGGAGACACGGGCGTTCCTCGACGACGCCTCGCCCGAAAAACGCACCGCGCTCGTCGATCGGCTGCTTGCCAGTCCGCAGCATTCGCAGCACATGGCGGCGTTGTTCGACATCGCGTTGATGGAACGGCGGGCCGACAAGTCGATTCCAGCCTTGGAGTGGCGGAAGTACTTGGTCGAGTCGTTCGCGGCTAACAAACCGTGGGACACGCTCGCCCGCGAAATCTTGGCGTCCGACGGCGCCGATCCCAAATTGCGGCCGGCCGCCAAGTTCTACCTCGACCGCGAGGGCGAGCCGAACTTGCTGACCCGCGACATCAGCCGAGTGTTTTTCGGGATGGATGTCCAGTGTGCCCAATGCCACGACCACCCGCTGATCGACGATTACTTGCAACGTGACTACTACGGCGTGTTCGCGTTCCTCACCCGTAGCTTCGTCTTCACCGACAAGAAGGACAACAAGCAGGTGTTCTTCGCGGAGAAGGCCGACGGCGAAGCGAAGTTCACGTCGGTTTTCACCAAGGTGGCGGGCCAAACGGGCCCCCGTGTCCCTGGTGGCGACTACGTTGTGGAACCGGTATTTTCCCGCGGCCAAGAGTACTCGGTGGCCCCGGCCGACAATGTTCGCCCGGTGCCAAAGTACAGCCGGCGCCAAGAGCTGGCGCGGCAGGCCACACTCCCCGACAATCGCCAATTTAGCCGCAATATCGCGAACCGCTTGTGGGCCGTGATGCTCGGCCGCGGACTGGTTGAACCGGTCGATTTGCATCATTCCGCGAATCCGCCAACGCATCCGCAGCTATTGGAATTGCTGACCGACGAGATCGCCGCCTTGAAGTTCGACATGCGGGCGTTTCTCCGCGGCGTCGCGCTTTCAAAGACCTACCAGCGCGGTTTTGAATTACCCATGCCATCGCTTGACCCGACTGTCACCGCGCAGCAACTGGCCGCGATCGAAGCCGAAGCGAAACAATTGGAAACGGTAGCGAGTGAGCGACAGACCGCTTGGTCGGCCGCGAGCAAGACCCGCGATGAGGCGGAAAAAGGTCTCGCGCCGCTCAATGACGAATTGGAAAAAGCCAGCGGAGCCGAATCGAAAGCGTTCGACGCCTCCTCGAAAG
>JBJTOW010000373.1:0-7774 GCA_046074805.1 Planctomycetota bacterium
TGACCAGTGCGCCAAATCATCGCCGCGACCGACTAGCGCTCGGTCAACTCTCAATCGACTGGTACGACGGACTTCCAGTCCGTCGAATCTTTTCGCCGCGACGGACTGGAAGTCCGTCGTACAAGGATAGCGGGCCGTGGACTCATCACCGCGACAGACTCAAGCGATTCCGTCCAACGGCTGATACTCAACCTGCCCGCCGCGAGCCAACTTTTCAGCGGCCGCTGCGGATCCGACAGGAGACTCGTCGCGGACCAGACTATCTTGGTCAACGCACCACTGCACATTGACCAGTCGCAATCCGCGATGGCTCAAATCGGCTGCCAACCGAGCGGTCGCCGCGTCCTCATTCGCCGCTCCCACATAACAGTACACATGGGGACTGCTGGGGTGAGTCGGTGCTTTCGGCCCACCAACATCCGCCACCACATCCGCGAAGAAAGCGAAAACTCGCATCGACGTTCTCTCGCTCAGGTTTTGGGAGGATGCTCGCCATCCACGGGGGTTATCGGCACGGTCCGTGGACGGCCAGCCAACTTCATCACAAGCCAATAAAACACCGGTGTGAACACCAAACCGAAGAAGGTGACGCCCAGCATTCCCGCACTCACGGCCACACCTAGCGGCACTCGCATTTCCGCGCCGGCTCCTTTCGCCAAGGCCAGCGGCAAGACGCCCAGGATAAACGCGAACGACGTCATCAGGATCGGCCGCAAACGGGTCCGCGACGCCTCCACAATCGCCTCCAAACGGCTCTTACCCGCATCCTCCTGTTGCTTGGCGAACTCCACTACCAGAATCGCGTTCTTCGCCGCCAACCCGATAAGCACAACGAAGCCGATTTGCGCGAAAATATTATTATCGAGTCGCATCGCCGCCAATCCCGCCAAAGCGGACAACAAACACATCGGCACGATCAGCAAAATAGCCAACGGCAACGTCCAGCTCTCGTATTGCGACGCCAGCACCAGGAAAACAAAGAGCACGGCGAGCGGAAAGACGATCTTCGCAAGCAAATCCTTTTCCGCCTCCAACTCCTGATAAGCCAACTCAGTCCAGGCGGTTCCCAGCGTGTTGGGCAACAAATTGCGAGCCGACTCGTCAAAAACCGTGATCGCCTGCCGGGAACTCACCCCGGGAGCGCTCACGCCAGTGATTTCAGCCGACGGATACAAGTTGAAATGGTTGACCACGGCCGGGCCCGCCATATCGCGGACTCGGATTAAGGCGGACAGCGGCACTCGTGAGCCCGCCGCGTTCCGCACTTCAAGCCGACCTATGTCCTCCACTCGAATCCGAAACCGCGGGTCGGCCTGCACATTGACCTGCCAATTCCGATCCTGGAATAGAAAATCGTTCACATAGACCGAGCCCAGATAAGCTTGCAACGTGGAATTGATGTCGGCCACCGAAACGCCCTGCGACTTCGCCTTCTCGCGATCGATATCCACATACAATTGCGGTTGCGACACGCTAAACGTCGAGAAGGCGGCCGCGATCCGCGGGTTACGAGTCAACTCGTCGCTTAGCACGCCGACCGATTCCCGCAACGCCCGCAGTCCAGCCCCACGTCGATCCTGCACTTGGATCTTCACGCCGCCGGTGGATCCAAGCCCGTCGACGGGCGGAGCCCCAAACACGCCGATCGACGCCTCTTGGCGGGAAGCGAAACGCTTGCCCAACTCGGCGGCGATCCGCCGAGCATGCAACGCGCGGTCCAGCTTTCGATCCTCGAACGGTTCCAGAATCACAAACATGCCGCCCACGTTGCTGATGTTCGCTCCTAGCAGCAGCGAATAGCCCGGGACGGCAATCGTATGCGCTACGCCCGGCGTCGAGCGGGCGATCTCACTCAATTCACGCACCAAACCATCGGTCCGTGACAGGCTCGCGCCATCCGGCAATTGCACGTTGACCAGCAAATATCCTTTGTCCTGCTCTGGGATAAAACCAGCCGGAACCACACGAAATCCGATTATGGTCGCCGCCAATAGCCCGCCGTAAACGACCGCCAACACAAGGCTCAAACGCACCATCCGCCGCACAGCGACTCCGTAGCCGCCCGCCAGCCACTCGAACACGCGATTGAAGCCGTCGAGAAAGCGGCTCAGAAGCCGATTCACCCACGGCGCCAGGAAACGGGCGCCGGCGGCGACTCCACCCACAATCGCTGCCGCCACCAGCCACCCCAGCACCGTCCGCAGCCAGTCGGCCGACAGCGTGGACGACAAGGTTCCGACTAGAGCACCTGCTCCGGCCACCCCGGCCAAACCTTCGGCTCCGCCAGTTCCATCGGCTTCGCTACCGCCCAACGTGGAAATTCCGGTCGCCAAACCGAGTCCCCGCAAAACGAGAGGTCCGGCAAGCTTGTAGGCCGCGAAGCCAAATAGCAGGCCGATCCCCCAGGGCGGCAAGACTTCACGAACCGCTCCATGCGGTCCGGACGTTGCGTGTTTAACGTGCGGCTTGATCAACGTCACGGCGCGAGCTGGCGCCATCGTCATCGCGTTGATCGCCGAAATGATGGTGGATGCGGCGATCGTCAACGCGAACTGCCGGTAGAATTCGCCCGTGATGCCGGCAAGAAAGGCGGTCGGGATGAAAACCGCGCTCAGTACCAACGTGATCGCTATCACTGGACCGGTGATTTCATCCATCGCCTTGATTGTCGCCTCGCGCGGAGGCAGACCGGTCGCCATCCAGCGTTCGATGTTTTCCACGACCACGATCGCGTCGTCGACAACGATGCCGATCGCCAACACCAGTCCGAAAAGCGTCAGATTGTTGAGCGAAAAGCCGAGCAGCGCCATCACGGCGAAAGTTCCGATCAGCGATACGGGCACGTCGATCATCGGCAACAGCGTCGCCCGCCAGTCCTGCAGGAAGATCAAGACGACAATGAACACCAGGATGAACGCCTCGAACAACGTCTTATAAACTTCGTGGACCGACTCGTCGATAAAAACGGTGGTGTCGTACACGATTTCATAGTCCAGCCCCTCGGGAAAATCAGCTCGCAGTTGTCGCATCCGCTCGCGAGCCGTCTGGGCGACGCTCAACGCGTTCGAGCCTGGCAATTGAAACAGCGCCAGCGTGACCGACGGGTCGCCGTTCAAGTAGCTGTTCACATCGTAGTTTTTCGCCCCGAGTTCAATCCCTTTATCGATAGGTTCGCCGTTGGCGTCGTAACGGGTCGCCCGCACCACTTCGCGTAAATGGACGAGCTGTCCCTGGTCGCCGCGACGAATGACGATTTCGCCGAACTCCTCTTCGGTTGTCAGACGCCCCCGCGTATTGATCACCAGTTGGAATGGAACGTTGACATTGTCGGGAACTGGCGGTTGGCCAAGCCGTCCGGCGGCGACTTGCGCGTTCTGCTCGCGGATCGCCGCCACCACGTCGTTGGCGGTCAATTGCAGCGCGGCGAGCTTGGTCGGGTCAAGCCACACCCGCATGCTATAGTCGCGGGGACCGAGAAACGCCACGTCGCCAACGCCATCGATGCGGGCCAAGTCGTCCTTGACGTTGAGCGATGCGTAATTGCTGAGATAAAGTTGGTCGTAGTAGAAGCCGCCGTCCGCCCGTTTCTTGGATAAGAGGTTGACGCACAGCAGAATACTGGGCGACTTCTTTTTCGTCGTCACGCCAGTGCGTTTCACTTCTTCCGGCAATTTCGCCTGCGCAATTGCCACTCGGTTTTGCACGAGCACTTGGGCTTTATCAAGATCGGTTCCCAGCTTAAACGTAACATCCAAGAGCATTTGCCCATCGTTGGTGCAACGGGACGCCATGTAGATCATCCCTTCGACCCCGTTGACCTCCTGCTCAATCGGCGTCGCGACCGTCTTGGCTACCGTTTCCGCGTTAGCGCCCGGATAGAGCGCCGCGACCTGCACCGTCGGCGGCGTGACCTCCGGGTACTGGGCGACCGGCAACTGCGTAAGCGCTACCGAGCCGATGATCACAATGACGATCGACAGCACGGTCGCCAGCACCGGACGATCGACAAAAAAGCGGGCAAGCATGCGAAAGCCTTTGCGAGAGTGCTGGTCTAAGTGCGGAGGCCGGAGCGGTTGAAGGGTCGCGAAGCGGTCTGGGGACAATGAAGTTGTGGCCACCACCACGGATCAGGAGGGCCAAAACTGGGGAGCGAACGACGCGGACCAACTGACGGATCGTCATCCTCCGTCGCCTACTGGCCTTTAACGGCCCGGCGACTCCAGCGGTTCGACCGCGTAATTCACTCGAGCTCGCTGCAGGCCGAGCGTAATGATCCGGTCGGCTGGGGCGAGCGGGGCTGAGTTTCCTGGAGCGGACCGCACGATTCGGAAACCATCGTCCAGCAGACGGCCTGGCACGATGTCGTGCCGTGACACGACGTTCTCCGGGCCAACCACGAGCAGATAGCGTCTTTCTTGGTCGGAAAGGATCGCCGTGTCAGGCACGACCATCGCCGAGTACGGCGCGCCCACAGCGACTCGAACCCGTACTCGCGAGCCTGCCACCAGCGTGCCATCCGGGTTGTCCGCCAGCCCACGCACCTCGATCGTGCCGGTCGTTGAATCAACTTGGTTTTCCGTGAAATCGATCAAACCTTCGCGGGGGAACTCTTCGTCGGAATCGAGCGCGAACCGAAACGCCAAGCGACGATCGCGGATCGTGGACCGAACCGGCTGGACGGGCGGGCGCGCGATCTCGGCGTCGGCGGCCGAGTTGGCGGATGGTATGGCGGCCGGCGTGGCGGCTGGTGCGGCTCCGATGTCTGCCGCGTTGCCGCTTTGCGTGCTTGGATTGCTTGGATTGCTTGGCGCGCTTGGAATGCTTGGCGGCGGCTCGGGCGGCGGGGTTGTGCTGGGGGCCTCCAACTCGCCATTTTCCGAGCGGGCTGCTTCCTGGGCCCGCAATCGCTGATACCGCTGCAAGGCCCGCTCATCGATCGTGAACGAAACGTGGATCGGATCGATGCTAACGATCGTGGCCAACAACGGATCGGCTCCGCCCGCATTCACCAGATTGCCTTCCGTCAACAACGCTCGGCCAACCCGGCCGGCAATCGGCGCCGAGATGCGGGCGTACTGCAGGTCGAGCTTGAAGCGCTCGGCCTGTTGCAGCGCCGCGTTGTATCGAGCGGCGAACGCCAACGCGTCAGCTTCCGACTTTTCCAGTTCCTGCTGCGTGACCGCGCCCTTACGAGCCAACTCCCGATTGCGAGCCAATTCCTTCTCGGCGGCGTTTTGCTGAGCCTTCAGGGCGTTCGCGGCCGCGACCGACTCGTCGATTTGCACTTGAAAGGGACGTGGGTCGAGCTCGAACAGCAACTGCCCTTTGTCCACAAAGTCGCCATCTTGGAAATGCACCTTGTCAATGTGGCCGCGAACCCGCGAACGCACTTCCACAGTCCGAGCCGCTCGCAACCACCCTCCATATTCGTCTTCGTCGACGATCGTGCGAAGTTCCGGCCGCCCAACCGTGACTTTGGGCGCAGCCGGCGGCCCCGAAGTCGCCGCCGCCCGCTCGCACCCCGCGAACGCCAGCGGCCAGGAAAACGCAAGCACGAGAGCGAACATTTGCCCAAGGCGTTGTGAGTAGTTTGGTTTTGAGCGATGGTGGCGCATTGGGGAGGAATTATGGTTGTTGGTTGTTGGTTGTCAGTTGTCAGTTGTCAGTTGTCAGTTGTCAGTTGTCAGTATTCGGTTTTCAGTCATTTCAGCTTGGCTTCCTGCATCCGTTCGTTCATTTTTTCGGCGGCGCGTGGCGTGGTAACACACTACCCATGTCGCTGGCAATTCACTGACGCCGCCGCCATTGCGAAGTCGTCACACGTCACCCACTGACAAGTGAAAACTGGCCACTGAAAACTGAAAACTGAAAACTGAAAACTCAATCTCCCTTATCCGCCACGTTCTCCCTCGCACACTCTCCCTTGCTCACTCTCCCTTGGCAAAGAAGCTGGCTGTTCGTTGCAGGGCGTTGAGCAAGTGGATGGCGACCGAGTAGTGGCCGCCTGGATACCAGTGGATGTCGGGGCGGCCAAACGATTCCCAGAGGGCCTCCGTACAGGCGCGGGGAACGACTTCGTCATCGCGGGCGTTCATCATCAGCACTCGGCGGCCACGAACGTTCGCGCCGTACCGAACAGGATCGACGGCCGACAACAGGGCCAGGAATTCGTCCCGCGACCCGCCTTGGGCCTGCCAGGACTCGCGGATTTTCGCGAGCTCTTTGGATTCCCAGGCGATACGTCCCAGATCGCCGCCAGCCAGCAGTAGGCAGACGTTGTTCAAACGCGGTTCGGCAGTCGCCGCCAACGCGCCAGTAATACCTCCTAGACTGATGCCGAATACGCCAAGTTTTTCGGGGTCGATGGTGGGTCGGCTTGCGAGCCACGCTGTGGCGCGGCGAATGTCGAGCACCGCTTGGGTGAGGCCCTCGACGGTTTCCTTGGGATCCGACGTGATCATCCGGCGGGGCGACTGGGGATCGCGTCGCGGCCCGTAATAGGGCATTTTTAGGAAGAGGGCGGCAACGCCATGCACAGCGAGATTGTTGGCGAAAAGTCGGGCCAGCGGAAAATCGCCGCCGAGAATGTGCAGCACGACGACAGCGGGCACGCGACCCTCGCGCCGCGGTTCGTACAGCTCGCAGTGAACCGTATTGTTGACGGCGATCGGCGAAACGATCGGCGAGGGGAACCGCAAATCGGCACGCGCGATGCGCTTGGAAATCTCGGGCAGTTCCTGGCGTTCAAACGCGAAGGCGTGCGATTCCAGGCGGAATGGCTCGGGCACTGAGGCTTCGCCCTTGGGCAACGGGGAAAATGTGACTTCCCCGCGTTCTATGCCAGCCGCAACTGGGGCAGCCAATGCGGGGTCGGCGACCCAGAGTGGGCTAGCCGGAAAACCAGCCGCGAAGGTGGCCATTGCCGCGTAACCGAGCGTCTGTCGGCGGGAAATGGGCCGCCCGATCTGGAAATCTTCCGGCAACATGCAGTTCATCTCCCCATCACCGCGTGGCTCAAAAGACGCCGCAGCGCCGCTCAATATGGCTGACCAGGGACGCATTCGGAAGTCTGAATCGCCCCCCTTGATCCCAATCGCCGGATCGATACGATACTACCGTCTGGCCTTCTTAGCTCAATGGTAGAGCAGCTGACTCTTAATCAGCGGGTTGTAGGTTCGAGTCCTACAGGAGGCACTTGGCTCCGGCCAGTCTACCGCGCTTAGGATCATTTTCTCTCCTGGTGCGTTTCCCATCCGACCTTTCTTGGTACGGCGGACTTCCTAATCCGTTGCAGCACTCGCGGAACGAGGAACTTGGGTTTTCGTTTTTCCGAGTGTTTTCCCAATACTAGCTCTGACAAAACACCGGGCATCTGTCGCGGCACTCATGGATGCCCTCTGCCAGCCACTCTTGGGGCAGGCATTCGATTCAAATTCTCTCGCAGTTCCTCATTGGGAGGACGGTCGATCGCTTTGGCGAGTCGAGTTTCCGCGGGCGTCGGCGTTTCGTTGGGGAGCTCGGAACCGCCAGAGAATTCGGCCGACGATCCCCAGTACGACCGTCATGTAAACTCCCAGCAACCCCAGCATGGCGCCGGTGGAGAGCGGTCCTCCGGCGATGTTGGCTTCAAACGACAGATGGCTCACCGCCGCCATGAACCACGCGACCGCCAAGGCGATGCCAGCCAGTTCGCGGTTGAGAAAAGCGAGCGATTCGCGGCGTCGCTCAGGCGCGAGCCAGTAGTCGCGGTGGGGAATGTTGATCAAGGCGACAG
>JBJTOW010000374.1:0-3486 GCA_046074805.1 Planctomycetota bacterium
TGCAAGATCCCCGTTTTTTCTTTAATGATATCAATAGACATCTCCGGTAATTAAATGTGCGTGACTTACAACCCTTTTATAGCCCAGGGGCTTGCCCTAGGAGGCAATGACGAGCCGGCCTTCTTTAGCGACCGGTCGCCCGACGATCCGGAGCACATCCCGCACGAGTTCGGCTCGGGAGTGGTTATTGATCGTGGTGGCCTCGTTTTGACGAATTACCATGTGCTCGGCGATCCCGGCAGCAATCGATACTGGGTTTGGTCGAACAAGCGGCCCTTTCCCGCCGAACTAGTGGCCGCCGATCCATGGACCGATCTCGCGGTTTTAAAGATTGCAGCCTCTGACCTTAAACCAATTCCATTCGGAGAAGCGAAACGCCTGCGAAAAGGACAGTTCCTCGTCGCGTTGGGGAACCCTTATGCGGTAGCCCGAGATGGTCAAGCAAGCGCGACGTGGGGGATTCTTTCGAATGTTGGCCGTCGGGCGCCGCACGGCGGTGGACGCGATCGGCTTCGACGCGACCAAGCTATCCTCGGCGAGCGCGCGGCGTCACCCGCGCCAAGCGGCGATAACTCGCGGACTCGCCGTGGAGAGACTCTGCACGAATTTGGCAACCTGTTGCAGCTTGATATGCGTCTCCAATGGGGAACCAGTGGCGGGGCCGTTGTGAATCTTCAAGGCGAGTTGGTGGGGTTGACATCGGCGCTCGCGGCCTTGGAAGGCTATGAGGCCAACGCTGGGTTCGCGATTCCGGTCGACGATGTCTTCAGGCGTGCGGTTGAGACGCTCAAGGGAGGCAAAAAGCCCGAATACGGCTTCCTCGGGATCGCGCCGGAATTGCTAGCCCTGGGGCGTCGGCAGGAACCGGCAACCTCCGGGGTTCTCGTACGGCAAATAGTGCCAGGCACGCCTGCGGCCCGAAGCGAACTTCGCCAGGGAGATGTCATTACGCATGTCGCGGACGTTCCTGTCTTCGATTCCGTCGACTTAGTGCGCGAGGTCAGTCGGCTTCCCGCCGATTCGACCGTAGCGCTCACGGTAACTCGCCGATCCGCCGAATCCGCGAAGGTTCCCGTGTTGTTGTCGAAGAAATATGTGGGAGATTGGCCGCCGGCGTACTCACGAGTGCCCGAGCCGCGATGGCGCGGGTTACAGGTTGACTTCGCCACGGCGATTCCGCGATTCGAAGAACGCATTGGCGACTTGGATCCCGCTGGCTGCGTTGCCGTTGTCGACGTGATCGATCGATCCCCTGCCTGGATGGCCGGCCTACGACCGGGCATGTTCATCAGCCACGTTGAGTCGCAGCGGGTGGCCCGCCCTTCGGAGTTCTTCAACGCTGTGGCTGGAAAATCTAGCAAGGTCACGCTGCGGGTGACGACGGCTGCGACTCCCGCCGAGGCGCTGCGGACGGTTGCTGCGGACCCCTAGGGGCCGACCCGCTCAGCCGAGGGATTCGATATTGCCCGGATTTCTCCAGACGACGCTGAGTCTTGACGAGCGCAACGCGGACCGGGATACTTCCGCACAAGTCTGGCCCCAAAAACTCATCGCTTTTCGGAAAGAAGGTCGCTCGCCATGTCCAATCCCTATGGCTCTGTCCAGCATCGTGGAAAGACCAAAGTCGTCGCCGGTATTTTTGCGCTCCTGCTCGGCGGATTTGGGGTTCACCACTTTTACTTGGGTTCGGTGGTCTCTGGGATCATCACGATTTGCACCTGTGGTTTGTGCGGTGTTTTGCCGCTCATTGAAGGCATCATGCTGCTGGTGATGAGCGATCAGGACTTCGACGCCAAGTACAACCATCGAACGCCGGATTCGTTGGAATTCGTCTTCCAGAAGAAATAGCGAATCGGTCGAACTTAGCGCGCGAGAACGCTTAGGCCCGTGTCGTAATAGAGGTGTCATGGTGGATCGTTCGAAGGCGGCCGGCTCATCCTCCCTCGGATCGTATTACGGTTCGGGGAAGTTCGGGATTTCCTTCGAGTTGTTTCCGCCTAAAACGGCTGACGCCGAAGAGGCGTTGTGGACCCATGTGGCGAAACTGATGGAGTTTCGCCCAGGTTTCTTCACTTGCACCTACGGTGCCGGCGGTTCGACAAGGGACAAGACGCTGGAAATTGTGGCCGCCGTGCGGCGACGTTACGACATACCCGTCGCCTCGCATCTAACCTGTGTCAACGCGTCCATTGACGAGTTGCGTGGTTATCTGAGTCAGGCTCGCAAGGTTGGGGTCGATCATATAGTGGCGTTGCGGGGCGATCCGCCGCGTGGGCAAACCGAGTTTCAGGCTGTGGTGGGCGGTTTCCGATACGCGAGCGAATTGGTCGCGTTGATTCATGCGGAATTCCCGGATTTCGGGATCGCGGTCGCCGGCTATCCGGAAGTGCATCAGGAAGCGGTCAGTGCCGAGGTCGATTTGGAGAATCTGCGCCGCAAAGTCGATTGTGGCGCGGATATCGTGATCACTCAGCTTTTTTACGACAACGAGGACTTTTTTCGCTTCCGCGATCGCTGTGACAAGGCAAACATCCACGTGCCGATTGTGCCTGGATTGTTGCCGGTCACAAACCTCGCGCAGGTCCAGAGAATCACGTCGCTGTGCAAAGCTCGATTGCCAGACGCCTTCACCATGCGTTTAGGCGAGCGGGAGGATGCCCAATGGCAATTCGATGTCGGGGTCGAACACGCTGTATCGCAGGTGCGTGGTTTGCGGTCGGCAGGCGCCGTTGGGACACACTTCTACGTGCTCAACAAATCCCATGCGACAGCCGCGGTGCTGGAAGCGATCGATTGGCCAACGTCCGCTGGCTGATCGCAGCGCGAGTCGCTTTCACCGCTTTCGTCGCTCCAATCTCTGGCGGCCTGCGGTGATGGCTGGCGTTTTGACAGCGCTGAGCTTTCGGGTGTGGCCGACGTCTGGGCCGTTGGCGCGCCGGTCGGGCGAAGGACAAGGATGTTTATTGCATGGAGTGCTCCGGAGTTGAGCGATGGCCTTCACGAGTGTGCGTTATCTGGTACCTCGCTCGTTGGAACCGGACGCGGTCAGCCGTTTGTCGCGTCGTTTCGAGCTGGTCGCCGGAGCCGCCGAGGCTCGAATTCGATGGCAGCGTTCGCAGCCCGAAGGCGGTTGGCGCGAGTTGGCTGGAACCGATGACCATGGGCGACATGCGCCGGAAAACGGCGCGGCCTTGCGCTGGATAGCGTTGGGGGACAATGACGCACCGAGCGATTGGCGCGCGACCTGGGAAGTCCAACCAGGACGCTGGACGCTGTCCGTTCGTGCACCGAACGAGGAAGTGGCTTGGTCGGCGGGCGAATTGATGGCGGGTGAATTGGCGGCCGAGCGGCTTGAGTGCTTGGCTCTGTCATTCTCCGGCGGCGGCTTCCGCGCGACGCTTTTTCACCTGGGATTTGTGCGGCTGTTGGCCGACGCCGGGCTGTTGAGCGGCGTGACGCACATTTGTTCGGTTTCCTGCGGCAGCA
>JBJTOW010000375.1:0-5786 GCA_046074805.1 Planctomycetota bacterium
GCCCGCTGTCAGCCCCGGGACGATCAGCGGCCTGCGGATCGAAGCGCTGCCCGATGCGTCGCAGCCGCGCGGAGGCGCTGGCCGTTCCAAGGACGACGGCAACTTTGTCCTAACCGGCTTGAAGCTCGAAGTGCGAGGCCCGGCGGGCGAGACAACGGTCGTGCCGCTGACGCGGGCCGAAGCCGACTTCGCGCAGCAAAATTATCCTGTCGCACATGTGCTCAAGAATCCCGATCCGGCCAAGCATGGTTGGGCCGTTTCACCACAACAAGCGAAACCGCATTCGGCCGTGTTCGCCCCTGAAGCTCCGCTCGCGATTCCCGATGGCGCCAAGTGGATCGTCACGCTCGATCACCGGTTTCAGTTCAGCTATCCAGGGTTCGCGCTGGGCCGCTTCCGGTTGTCGGTGACCAGCGATCCGCAACCCAAGTTGCAGGACGATGTGCCAGCAGACTTGCGGAAGCTGCTGCTCAAGACCGAAGCGGATCGCACCGACGGAGAATGGCAACGCCTGCTCGAACATTTCGCGCGGACGGCGCCGCAAACGGCCGAACTGCGGGAAAAGATCGCCGCTGTTCAAGAGCAGATGCGTGCCATGCGGCCGGTCGAAACGCCTGTCCTGCGTGAGCTTCCCAGCGACAAACGGCGAGTCACGAAGATTCATGTGCGGGGCAATTTCCTGGAACCGGGCGACACGGTGCAGGCGGCCGTTCCCGCAAGCTTCCACCCGTTGCCGGCAGACGCGCCGCCCAATCGGCTCGGCGTCGCCGCATGGCTCTGCTCGCTCGACAACCCGCTGACTGCCCGCGTGGCGGCCAATCGTCTCTGGAGTCAATTGCTCGGTAATGGATTGGTCGAAACGCAGGAGGACTTCGGTTCGCAGGGCCAACCGCCTTCCCATCCGGAATTGCTGGACTGGCTATCCGCCGAGTTCATGCAGCCAGCCGCGCCAGGCAAGCCTTGGTCCTGGAAGGCCCTCTGCAAGACGATCGTGATGTCGGCCACATACCGGCAGGCGTCCCGAGTGGCCCCGGAACTGGTCGAGCGCGACCGCTTCAATCGGCTGTACGCCCGCGGGGCCCGCTTTCGGCTCGACGCCGAGACGCTCCGCGACAACGCCCTAGCCGTGTCGGGACTCTTGTCGAGCAAAATGTATGGCCCGTCGGTGATGCCACCGCAACCGGACGGTATCTGGCGGTCGACTTACAACACGGACAAGTGGGTGACGAGCGCGGGAGAGGATCGATACCGCCGCGGTCTCTATACGTTCGTCAAGCGAACATCGCCCTATCCGGCGATGACGACGTTCGACGCCCCGAGCCGCGAGATTTGCACCATTCGCCGATCGCGAACCAACACGCCGCTCCAATCGCTTGTCACGCTCAACGACCCCGCGTTTGTCGAATGCGCCCAGGCGTTGGCCCGGCGCGCCTGGAAGGAATCTCCAGCAGCGACAACCAACGAGCGTGTTGGACGCGCCATCGAACTGGCTCTCACTCGGACGCCGCGACCGGCCGAAATCGCGACGCTCGTTGAACTATACGGCCGACGGCTGAATGAATTCCGGGCAGACAACGCGGCGGCGAAACGCTTCGCTACCGAACCGCTCGGTCCCGCGCCCGACGGCGTCGACATCGCCGAGCTCGCGGCGCTCACGGCCGTGTGCAATGTCATCCTGAATCTCGATGAATTCCTGACGCGAGGCTGATCTGATGACTCCCTACGAGCTGGGCTTACAAGCGATCACGCGACGGCATTTTTTTGGCGGCTGCGGAGTGGGACTCGGCGCGATCGCCCTGGCCCACATGCTCGGTGAACAAGCGGCCGGGGCGGAACGCCCAAGTGGCGATGCCGCGGGTGAGGAAGCAGCGAAGCCGCTCGCAGCCAAGCCGCCGCATCATCGCGCTCGGGCCAAGCATGTCATTTACTTGCACATGGCCGGTTCACCCAGCCAACTCGATTTGTTCGACGATAAACCGACGCTCCGCAAGTACAACGGGCAGCCTTGTCCCAAGGAATTGCTCGACGGCAAGCGGTTCGCCTTCATTCAGGGCGTGCCGAACATGCTGGGAAGCCCGTTCAAGTTCGCCCGTCACGGGCAATGCGGCGCCGAACTGAGCGAAGTTTGGAAGCATCTGCCGGAGGTGGTGGACGATGTGGCGATTGTCAAATCGGTGAAGACCGACCAGTTCAATCACGCGCCCGCGCAGCTGTATCTTCACACGGGCACATCGCTGCTCGGAGCCGCTTCGATGGGCTCGTGGGCGACGTACGGACTGGGCAGCGGGAATCAGGACCTCCCTGGCTTCGTAGTGCTGACCAGCGGCGGCAAGACGCCGGACGCGGGAACCAGCGTTTGGGGAAGCGGCTTTTTGCCGTCGGTGTACCAGGGAGTGCAATGCCGGTCGCCTGGCGATCCCGTGCTATTCCTTTCCAACCCGGCTGGGCTTAGTCCCGCCGCCCGCCGCGACACGCTCGACGCGCTCAAGCGTCTCAATGAACTGCAAGTGGAATCGATCGGCGATCCGGAGATCGTGACGCGAATCGCCCAGTACGAGTTGGCGTATCGAATGCAGACATCGGTCCCCGAGGTGATGGATATCTCGAAGGAGCCGCGGCACGTGCTGGAGGCATACGGCGCCAAGCCCGGGTTCGTTCCCGACTCGGATGCGGCGGCCGATCCGCGAGTCGTTTACAAAGGCAGCGACGCTTCGCTCGCCAACAATCTGCTCTTAGCACGGCGACTCGTCGAGTCGGGTGTGAGGTTCGTTCAAATCTACGACTGGGGCTGGGATCATCACGGCGTGAGTCCCGGCGAGCACATTCCCACGATTCTGCCGATCAAAGTGCAGCAGATCGATCGCGCGTTGACAGCGTTGATCAAGGACCTCAAGCAACGCGGCCTGTTCGACGAAACGCTCATCGTGTGGGGCGGCGAGTTCGGCCGGACACCGATGCAGCAAAACAATCGCCTAGACCAGCCCTTTATCGGTCGCGACCATCATCCGTTCGCGTTTTCGATGATGCTGGCGGGCGGCGGGATCCGTGGCGGACAAACGTACGGCGCCACGGACGACATCGGCTACTACATCACGGAAAACCCGTTCGATGTCCGTGACCTTCAGGCGACCATCCTGCATTTACTGGGGCTTGATCCCTTCAAGTTGCGATTCCCGTTCCAGGGACTGGAACAGCGTCTCATCGGCGCCGAAGGCAAGGCCAAGCTCCACCCAAAATTGCTCGCATGAAATCGCCGTCGTCCTTCGTCCCATCTTGAAGTCCTGTTACGACGGACTTCCAGTCCGTCGCAACGCATGTCTTCGTGACGGCTTGGAAGCCCGTTGTGTGCGATACCAACCAGAGATCATGGCATTGACATAGCACGAGCGCTTCGTCATCGCTTGAGTTCCTTGTACGACGGACTTCCAGTCCGTCGCAAAGCATGTCTTCGTCGTTAATCGCGTCACGAATCGACTGAGCGAGCCATCCGCCACCGCGTGACGATATCTTTGGGACGCTCACAGCCGAACGCAATGAAATCCGCGTCTACGGCGACGGCAGCAGATAAAAGTCGCCGCCTCGAGCGACGGCGATAACGCCAGCTTGCACCGTATAGTTCACGCCGGGAATCGCGCGGCTGGCGACGGTGGCGTCCGCGATAATGCGAATGGCCGAGTCGTTACCAACGCCAACTGGGTTGATTACCGCGAATTCATACGCGGGAGCGTAACGAATCTCGCCCAATGCGATGTCTCCGTCGACAATCACGATCGGTTCGCCGCGGACGGAATTGGCAGCCGCCATCGCGATCGCGGCGGCACGGGCATCGGCTTCAGCGGCCTGCTGCCCGGGCGGCGGTGGCACAATTCGTGGATCATTCGCGTCTTCCCACACGACCACCCCCGCGATGGCGGCCGCTTCCAATCCGTCTTCCAGTTCCGCCCGCGCCATCCAGATCGTCCCGACATCGATCACCACACAGAGCGCGATCAGGAACACGGGAATGAACAGGATCAACCACAGAGTGGCAACACCACTGCGGCGCATCCGCACGCGGTGATCCGCTCTCTTCGGATGAGGACTGGTGGCGGTCATGGTCCGGTCCATGGGAAGGTCGTGGTTTGCTGAACGACCTCGTTAGTGAAGTCGAGCCCGAACGCCGCCAAGACATTGGGCGTCACATCGGGCACGTCGACGAATACCGTTACGCGAACGTAAGCTGCGGCCGGTGCCGCCGGAGCATCGACGGTTACGTACGGATCGGGCGCGGCGGATTGGCCACCTGTGAAGGTGGCGATCACCAGCGGTGCTGGAATGACGCCCATATTGTCGATGTTCGTCTGCAGACGTACTTGCCGCGCAAGCGTGCCGGTTTTCATCAGATTCAGTTCGTCGTTGACCGCTTCGAGGATCGCGGCTGGAAGGTCGCCCGGATTGCCCGGAACCGCGTGAATGTCGCCCGCAGCCATTCGCGAAGCCACGAGCACCCCGGCGCGACTGGCCGCTTCGACATGCTGCAGGTTCTCGACCAGTACGCCGAACTCGACGATTCCCATCAGCATGATGACAAAAATCGGCAGAGCCAGAATCGTTTCCAACACGACTGCGGCGCTGCGGCGGCGACGTTGCCTGCCAATGTCGGTTGCAACGTGATACGCCGCAGCCTGCATATCTCGCCCGTCGTGCGTTTCCACAGCCACCTCCCGCCGGGCCCACCGCCTCACTCGCTCTCAAAATACTGCCACTTCCTCGGGGTTATCGGCTCAAGCCGGTGTTCCGCTAAAGTCGATACGCCGAGATACGCAATGCGGCGAGTCACGCGAAAGGCGAGCTACTCGCTGGCAGTGGATTCGAGGAGTTCTCGATATGGAACCGCTGGAGGAAACTGGAAACCGGCAATTCGCGCAGCGCAAGTTCTGTCGCATAACTCGACGGACGGGGCGTCTCGGACGCGCCGCTCGTCCACTCTCTCGAGGCGCGGCGGTGCTCGAAGCGATCATCGCCTTGCCAATCCTTCTGATCGCCGTCTTCGGCACTTTCCTCTTCTCCATCATTCTGATGGTGCGGAGCGGCGTGCGGCAGGCAGCCATCGAAGGCGCCCGCGAAGCGAGCAAAGCTTACGTGGTGGACTACGACGAGGTGGATCCGACGACGTGCCCGCCAACCGGTGGGGCCGACGAAGTGGTTGATGCCGCCGTTGCGGCTGTCGATTCCGTGCTCGGCACTTATGGCTTGGTAACCGTTACTGGCGGCGGCGACTCCGGTGTGCAAGTCATCGTGAATGACTGGCAAAATGTCACCTACCGAGGCGAAGAGATCGTTGATCCTTGTGCCGCGCCCGTCAACACCGATTGCGCCGGTAAAGTCCAGGTGCGAGTGATCGTTCGCTACTCGGCGATTCCCATTCCGAACTTACTGAATGTCTTCGGGGTGAGCGTTGCCGATGAAAACTTTGACTTCGCCGCGATGGGACGCCGATACGGAATCGTATGTCCGTAAGGTTGCTTTAGGAACATGTCCCCAAGCGATCGTTGGCCCGATTATTCGGAACATTTTCCGGGTATGAATCGAGCCCCAACGATGGGTTCAACGCCATGAAACCAGAACACAAAACACTTCAAAGCCTCGAAGGCGTGCGACATGTTCGGCGTCTGGCGCACAAGCGTCGCGGCGGCGTGTTCGTCGAGTACCTCCTGCTACTGACTCTGGTCGGTATTGGCACCATCGCGGGCCTGGCGACCGTTCGCGGTGCCTTGCTCAATGAACTGCTGGAATTGGCGGCCGCC
>JBJTOW010000376.1:0-3928 GCA_046074805.1 Planctomycetota bacterium
CCCGGCCGAGCATTTCCCGACGGGCTACTGTACGGCTTGCCCGATTGCCCCGGCTCTGGCTCGGTGTATGTGGCCGGCTGTAAGTCACTCGAAGTCGATGCGAGGGAGCGGCGCGCGTTACGACTATTAGGAGCGGCCGCCTGATCGCTGGGGCGAACCGATTCGACAAGCGTATTCCCAGCTCCGATCCCATCAGCGGGGCGTTGGGCGGGCGGGTCGCTGTAGACCTTGGAGATCATGCTCGGGGGAACCGTGCCCGTGGCTTTCGCTTTCAGGTCCGCCACCTGCATTAGTGCCTCAGCGGCGGGACGTAGGCTGTTGTCGAGCGACAACGCTTTGTGGCAGTTCTTCTCGGCTTCGGCTAACTCTCCGACTTTGACCTGGATGTAGGCCAAGTTGCTATACGCCTCGGCCTCGGTGCCAACCTGCCGGAATTCCGCTAGAGCCTCGTCGAATCGCCCCTGTTCGGCGAGTGCTAAGCCCAAATTGTTTCGAGCGTGCTTATTGCGCGGATCTTTCGTCAAAGATTGGCGGAACATCGCCTCGGCGCCGGGCAAATCCTGTCGCAGATAGTGCAGATATCCGACGTCGTTGAGCAATTCCGCGTTGGGCTCGGCCAACTTCATCGCCGTTTCAAAGGAAGTCCGCGCATCGTCGAACCGGCGTTCCTTAACCGCCACGGCGCCAACACGGTGATGAGCCAGTACGTTGTCCGGATCGGCCTCCAGGATTTTGCGATAGGTGATCATCGCCTCGTCCAGGTTGCCTTGGCGTTCCGTCAGCCGCGCAAGACTGAGGGCGCGATCCAATTCCTGCCTCCGAGCGACCCACGGCCACTGCCACTTCGGCATGGAAGGTGTCAACGAACAGCCGGTCGTCGCCAGCAACGCGACGCTGTAGACGCATACGGCCAGCGTTGATTGGGGAAGCCTGTTTCGCATCGGCGGATCCGTCCATCCCGGTCCTGGAAGCCGTCGTCTGACGACGGTCGAGGCGGGATCGTAGCGGCGGCTCGAAAATCGGTAAACGCCAATCCTCCATCAAACCACCAAAATCGCCGCCACATCCGCGGCGCTGAACCGTGCCAGTGCCAAGCTGCCGTGCCAAGCTGGCGGAGGCGAGTCGACGAATGCCGATTCGTCTTTCGCTTTTATTTTTCGAAAAATAAGGCGCACCACTTTTCCGAGGTTGGGCTCTGGTAGTCTACGGGAGTCCCACGGATGGCCCGCGTTGTCGCGTCATCCGGATTCAATGGCGCCACGCGAGCGACGATTCCCGCCTTATCTTCATCGGGGAAAGCGTTATGACGATTCAATTCGCCTGCGAGTGCGGGTCGAGCCTCAAAGCGGGCAATGTCCATGCGGGAACTCGTGGCATCTGTCCCTACTGCCGCCGGATTGTCGACATCCCCGGTCCGCCGGTCCCGGAGTCCCCAGCGGCGCCTACAGCTTCGACAGCGACGCCCTTGGCGTCCGCGAGTCCGCCGGTTGGCGACCAAGCGTCGGGCTCGACGCCAGTCGCCGAGGAACCGATTGACGCGACCATCGTCGACGATTCGCTGCCGATTCAAGAGTTCTTCGAGCCCTCCGTGAAAGCGGAGAGTCGGGACTGGGCCAAGCGAATGCTCGTCGCGCTGCTCGATCCCAACGCGATTCTCTGGTTCCTGACATTTGGCGGTGGACTGTCGGTCCTGGGCCTGGTGATTTGGCTGACTAGCTTGGGCGTCTTCAAGAACCCGTGGGTGGTCGCCGGTTGTTTGGGCGCGGGCTGCGTCGCCGCCTTAGCTGGCGGATGTTGGTTGGCGTCCAAGACACGGTTCGTCACCGCCGGCAAGGCGTTAAGTTTCCTGAGTTGCGTCGTCCTGCCTTTAAACCTCTGGTATTACGAGAACCAGGGCATGATGGCGGTGGAAGGGAATCTGTGGTTCGCGGCCTTCGTGATTTGCTGGTTGTACATCGGGACCGTGTATCTCCTCCGCGATCCGTTGTTTCTATACGCGGTGGAAGCGGGCGTGACGCTGACCACCTTGCTGATGATGGCCAGCCTCGGTCGGTTGGCCGATGTGACATACCTTAGTTTGACGCTGGTGGTGCTCGGTTTGGTGTCCGTGCATGCCGAACGGGCGTTTCCGCCAGAATCGACGACGTTTCCCCGCCGACGGTTCGGCATGGCGTTGTTTTGGTCTGGACAGGCGCAATTGGCGACGGGACTTGGATTTCTCCTGGCCGCTCAGATTGTTCGCGAGTTCGCGGAACCCGGTATCGCCTGGGCGTTCATCCGCTGGACAGGCGTGCCGCTGACCGATTGGAAATGGCTCGCCGCCGGTGTCTGGTTCGCGGGCGCGTACGCTTGGCTTTATTCGGATGTCGTGGTCCGCAAAGCCGGGGTTTACACCTATTTGGCTGGCGTTTGCCTGATGCTGGGCGGTGTCACGGTCGTGGGTCTGGATGTGGCGACCGAGACGTTGACCATCGTCTTAGCCGCCACGGCGGTGGCGGCGGCGCTGCTCAGTGGAACTCTGCCGGCGGAGGACAATCGTTATCGCCGCGCTTTGGCGCCAGCCAGCCTCTTGCTCGGCGCTTTGGCGGTCGCCTTAGGGGCGGTGGCGCATCTGCGGGCGACCAATCTCGCGCTCGCGGAAATGCATTGGTCGCGAGAAACGGGTTGGTATTTTGTGCTCGCGTTAGCGGTGGCGGCGGCCGCCAATCGCCTATTGGTAGTGTTGCCGCGGGGCCGTGACAAACAGACAATGTCGGCCCATCTCTTTCTAAGCGCCGCGGCTTTGCTGATCGGAGCCGCTGGCGTGCTCCGCCAGTTCGATCTGCGCAGTTGGCATCAACAGGCCCCGCTGTATGTTCATTCCTTTTATTTACCTCATCGTTTCCCGATTGCGCGTGGAACGCCAGGTGCGCGACCCGCTGCAATGGATCTCCCATACGGCAACCGCCATTATTATGGGCTCGATCTTCTTTGGCTCTTTCACCATGGTGGGCCGAGTCGTATCGCCGGTCTCCGGGCAAATGGAAAACCTTCTCGCGGGCGTTGTGTTCGCGCAAGCCATGCTCTTTTACGGCCTGGCCGCTTGGATACGCCGACACGCCGTGAACTATTACTTAGCTACGATCGCGGGCTGCGCGATGGCCTGGGAATGGATGGGATATGGCCGGGTGCCGAGCGATTACTACACCTTGCTATACGCCATACTGGGCGTCGTGCTGCTCGCCGTTGCGCGTGTCATTGGCGTGGAGAACAAGGTGGTCTACGATCCGCTCGCCCGCCCGTTCTCCCGATTGCTTGGTCCCGGCCGCGCGCTTTACCTTGTGGCGAACGGCCTGATCGCCATGGCGGTTGTGGCGGCGGTACTTCAAGCGATTGCGCAATTGCTCTTCCGCGAATCCGACATGCGCTACCTGTTGGCGCTACTCTTCACCACGGGCGCGGGTGGAATGGCGACCATGCTGGCGCGGCGCGGTCCCGAGCGTTGGTGGCACGCCACCGGCACGACCATTCTCGCGATCCTGACCGTGCTCACTTTCAACGTGCTTCTGGATCTGCAAATGTGGCGGAAAGCCGAACTGATCGCCATCACGCTCGGACTGTTGATGCTGGCGGCAGGGTACATCGGCCGGTTCAGCGAGGAGCGGATGCAGGATTTGGCGAGCGTGGGGCTGTGGCTGGGAAGCTTCCTGGTTGCCAGGGCCCTTTCGCTGGCCGTATTCACTCAAGGAATCATGGCGTCGCCCGCCAACGATTTATCGCTGCTAACGCTGACCATTCTGATGGTGGCGAGCGGCGCTGGTTTTCAATTCAAGGCGCCCACGATGCTCGGCGGAGTTTCCCTGGGTGTCTATCTCGTAACGATCATTGTTGACTTGGCGTACTCGCCGCAGGTGGCCGTTGGCATTTACCTTGCCGTCGGCGGCTTGGT
>JBJTOW010000377.1:0-3380 GCA_046074805.1 Planctomycetota bacterium
GGGGGGGGGGGAAGAGTTGAGGTGTGAGGAAGGGGGCGCTGGATCGATCACGCGCATCGGTCCGATGCTTGAAGATCGCAATCCGGCGATTCGACGGTTCGTCGCGGCGCGGTTTGTGCGGTTCGCCAACCAACAGGATGCGTCCCTCCGTAATGCGGTCATCGATCAAGCCACCGCGATGCTCGCGGGCGACCGTTGGCGGGGACTTGAACAAGCCGCGCTGGTGCTTGGAAGCCTAGACCACGAACCAGCGGCGGATCGATTGGTCGCGTTGTTGACCAACGGTCGCGGCGAAGTTCGGGTCGCCTCGGGTTGGGCATTGCGTCGGCTGAAAGTGGAAGCGACGTATTCGGCCATCCTCGCCCACGCCGTCGAGGTCGAAAAGACGATCGCGAAGGAAGAGGCCGGTTCGCCTACGACAAAGCAACTGAGTCAAATCTTTCAGCTTTTCGGGGAGGTTCGCTACAAGGAGGCGGAACGCTTGATGCGGAAGTTCGTTCCGAAGTCGCCGCTGGACCAGCGGGTCCGTGGTGCGGCCGTCTGGTCGTTGGGATACCTGTATTTGGACAACCCCAAATCCGACTTGCCAAAAGTGCTCGCGGAACGGTTGGCCGACAACGCGTCACCCATGCCCGAGTTGGACTATGTGCGGCAAATGTCGGGCATCGCGCTGGGGCGAATGCGTGCGGAAGCCGAGTTGGAGACGCTAAGACGCTTCGCCAAAGTCGATGGTCCCAACACCAAAGTGGGCCGTGGCTGTGGTTGGTCGATCGAACGGATGACGGGCGAAAAAATGGGGCCCGGCACCGACCGGCAGGATGGGGTGCTCGGCTGGTTCCTCGAGTCGCTCCAATCTTGGAACGCTCCCGAGTAAAACTGTCTTGACCAACGTTCGTCTGGCCGAACTACCAGTTTTCGAGCGGACCGATGGTGACGGTAGTGCGAGCGGTCAGGGGATAGGCTTCGAGCAGGCGACGCAAGTCGGCGAGCTTCACCGCGCGATACAGATCGACGGTTTCCCGTACCGTGCGGTACACGCCGCGTTGAATCCAATTGTTGCCGACCGAAAACAGCCGGTTCGAAGGCCGTTCGGCGCTTAGGATGAGTTGAGCGCAAAGCTTCGCCTTGGCCCGCTCAAGTTCTTCTTCGGTCACGCCATTAACCTGCACATCGGCTAGGACGGCGTCCATGCGCGACCAAAGTTCGCGAGCCTCGCTCGGAGGACAGCAAAGGTAAGTCGAGAACGCGCCTGTACCTTGGTATTCGTAGTTCGCCATCCCGCAGAATTCGGCTTCGCCCGTGTCGACAAGTTCCCAAAATAGGCGGCTACCCGTATCGTCGCCGACGATCGTCGAGAGGAGCCTGGCTGCGAAGCGATCGTGGTCGGCAGCGGCCGGAAACGCGGCTAATTCCAAGGTGTACTGCTGCTTGGCGGAATCTTTGCGAAGCAGGTGGAAACCGGCCCGCGAAGCCGCTCGCGGTGTCGTCCGCGACGCGTCGTGACGCGGCCATGCGCCGCACCACTCGGCCGCGTCGGCGACCAAACGTTGGAAATCGATGTTGCCCGCGGCCGCAAGGACAATGTTCGACGGGCTGTAGCGGGCGGCGAAGTAGCCTCGCATCTGATCGGTCGTTAGCGCCTCGATCGAGGCGGCCGTGCCGAGGATGCTGCGGCCCAACGGGTGAGGACTGAAGAAAGCCGACATGCACTTGTCGTGCGCTCCGTACGGCGGCTGGTCGTCGTATTTGGCGATCTCTTCGATGATCACTTTCTTTTCGGTCGTGAAATCGTCCTCGCGCAGGGCGGGACGCAAAATATCGGACAGCAATTCGACGACGCGATTCTGATATTCGGGCAGAACCGTGGCGTGATACACCGTCTGCTCTTCGGAGGTGAACGCGTTCGAATTGGAACCAATCTCGTCAAGCTCGCGGTTCACGTCGGTGGCGGACCGCTTATGGGTGCCTTTGAACACCATGTGTTCCAGGAAGTGGCTCACTCCGGAGACGTCGTCCGTTTCATCGCGGGCGCCAGTTTGAACGAAAAAAGCGAACGCCGCCGAATACGCTCCTGGCGAGCATTCGGCGACGATTTCCAATCCATTGGGCAATTCAGCGCGGCGGAATTCCATGTGCGGCTCCTGCATGTTTAGCGGTTCCGCCTACGCGGTCTCGATCTGAAGAGGTTGGGCGCCCAGCGTGACGACGCTGATCTTGCGAATCGGGTGGGCGGCCAGATAGCGGTTGATCCGATCGACGCTCAGGCCATTCACGATCTGGGAAAGCTGTTCCATGGTTTGAACGCGGCCCAGGTGGTACCAGTCGGAAGCCATCGATCCGGTCCGCGATGCGCTCGATTCCTGCTGCATGATCAACGCGCTTTTGAGTGCCGCCTTCAACCGCGAAAGCTCCGCCTCCGTTACGCCTTCCGCAAGCTTCTGGAACTCGGCCAGCATCACGTCCCAAGTTTCTTGAGCCCGCTCGGTGGTCGTCCCCGCGTAGCCGAAGATCGAACCACGATCGCGAAGCGAATGGGAAAAGGCGGATACCGAGTAGCACAATCCGCGGGCTTCCCGCACCTCGGTGAACAACCGCGAACTCATGCCGTCGCTTAGAACGCCTACCGCCGCGCGGGCTTCGTAGTAGTCTGGATGCGCGTACGGCACGCTGTCGAACGCCAACCAGATGTGCGTTTGCGACGACTCGTGCGGGATATGCTCGTAGCCACCCAGCGACTCGCCGATTTTCGGATCGGCCAACGGCTTCGCTTGCCAATCGCCCCAGCAATTGCCAACCGTTTCGAGCAGCCAGGGCCAGTCGAACTTGCCCGCGACGCTGACGATCGCTCCAGTCGGCTGATACAGCGTGGCGACGAAGCGGCGGATATCGTCCAACGTGGCGGCCTCCAAGTCGGGAATCGTCCCCAAGCTCGACCGCCCCCATGGCGACGGGTAATGCCGGTAACGCAGCCGATGCAAGGCGCGAGTCGACAGATCGTCTTCCAGAGCCAACACTTCCTGAATGCACGTCTGCCGCGCGTCGTCTAACTGTTCGCGCGGCAGATGGGGTCGGCGAGTCAAGTCGGCGAAGATCCCGAGCGCTTCGCCCAGGTTTTCCGCCGGCAGCGCCCCGCCGAAACTGGTGTGGGCCGCAGCCACAGACGCCGAGGCGTCGCAGCCAAGCCGCTCAAGATCCTCGAGAAACTGTCGGCTATCGCGTTTGCCGCTGCCCCGTTGAGCCATCTCCGAGGCGAGACTCGCCAATCCGGCGCGGTTATCAGGCTCGCGCGAACAGCCCGCGGGCAGCAACATGGTCAGCGCGGCGGACTCCAGCCACGGCATGGGTTCGGCCAAAAGCGTTAGGCCGTTGGCGAAGACGTG